>JANLHP010000017.1 GCA_024654445.1 Candidatus Curtissbacteria bacterium
CGACCCTGAGTGGAATCGAAGGGTCGACTTCGCTCGAATAAGCAAAAGCTTGCGGTCCTCGCCTTACAGGCTGCGGGCCTAAATATTCTTCGAGCGAACGAAGTGGGTCGAGAAGTTTCCCTTAATACTGAGCACTGTAATTTAGAATTTTGATATTGTTTCTAGCTTTGAAATAAGTCTCGTTTTCTTCGAAAAGCGATATTCGGATTTATAACTTTATTGGGTTAATTTACGAAGCCAAGAAGGTCTTTTGACTCTTCTGACATTTTTGTTGGGCTCCAAGGAGGTTCAAAGGTAAGTTCCACGGAAACAGTTTTTATCCCCTTTAGTGATTTTAGCCTTGCAGAAATATCTTGGGTAAAGTAAGAATCGAGAGGACAACCTGGAGTCGTTAAGGTCATAACAACATTAACGTGAGTGTCTTCGATGTTTACAGAGTAAACAAGGCCAAGGTCAACAATGTTAACACCGAGTTCGGGGTCGATGCATTCACGAAGCTTGTCGATTATGAGTTCCTGGGAAATCATTATGCAGCCTAACTCTACACTACGAGGGGAATCTAAGTCAATTTTGACGCCAGACGCGGTAGATTACTCCGGCTTTATCGTCAGAAACATATAAATTGCCGCTGTCGTCGAAGATCAAGTCCACTGGTCTGCCGATAGCTTGGCTGCCATTTAAAAATCCAGAAATAAAATCTTCCTCGCCCACTACCTTGTCCCCTTCCACGTTAAGTTTGACGACTTTGTATCCTACGGGGCGTGTGCTGTTCCAAGATCCATGAAGCGAAACTAAAAGATCTTTTTGCCAACTTTCCGGAAACAATTTGCTTTCGACAAACCGTACGCCGAGAGGGGCACAATGAGCACACAGTTTGTAGACGGGCGGCTCTGTTTGAGAACAAGATTTGGAACTATCTGATTCAAATTTATTATCGCGGACGCGATCTCCGTAGCAATAAGGCCAGCCGTAATCTTTTTTCTGTTCAATTATGTTGATTTCGTCTGGGGGCAGATTATCTCCCAAAAAGTCTCTTCCCATTTCGGTTGCCCAGATTTTGTCGCTTTGTGGATGAAAGTCGAAAAATACGCTGTTTCTTAAGCCTTTTGCGAAAATTTCGGTTTGTTTTGTTTGAGGGTTGTAACTTAGAATTGTCGCTAGTTTTTCGTCGGCTTCGACGCAAACGTCGCAGGTGGAGCCCACAGAAATGTAAAGTTTGCCACTTTTATCAAACCCCAGGGTTCGCGTTGAGTGTCTGCCGCCTGAAGGAAGAGTCGTTAGTTGTTCACCACTTGTTGGCTTTAGATTCTCTGGGTCATAGTTGTAGCGAGAGAGCTTTTGAACTTCGGCAACGTACAATTTGCCGTCTCTTTCGGCTAAACCATGAGGACGATCAAGCCCATCGAGAACTGTAACTGTCGAGTCTGCTTTTCCATCTTTGTTTTTATCAGGAAGCGCAACAACTTTTCCTTCGCCAGGTTGGCTGACTAAAAGAGTTCCTCCGCTATCAATCATTAGTACTCTTGCGCCTTCTACGCCTTTTGCAAAATAAGAAATGTTAAAGCCATCTGCTATCTGTAGACCTGGTTCGTTGACGGTTGCTCCTGTATTTTTATTTTCCACTTTGTTTATCAAATCAGCAGGAGATTTGGCGGGAAGCGCAGCCGGAAGCGCGCCGCGGAAGCGAAAAATGGTCAGTGTTGCGACAGTGATAAAAGCAAGGGAAGCGACTAAAAGAATTTTGGTCCTGATTCTCATTGAAGTGGAGTGCGTGTTTGGTCTATTCTATCATTAGAGGCAAAAATATCTGAAAATCCGAAGGGGGGTGATTTTTACTTATGGCAAAATTGAATAAGCAGAGTGACCTCATTAAATTCTTAAGTTTATGGCTTGCTGCTACCGTTACGCTTCTTGTTCTCGATATGGTTTTGGGTGTATCTGTCGTTTTGGGCAACGCAAATCTTACTGCTCCACTTGCAGCCGCAATTTCCGGCATAGTTATTGCTGTTATTGTTTACATTGTTCCAACCGCGGTTAAAACTGTTGGTATGGAAAAAGTGCTCGTGAAAAATGAAAACGCGTGGTACGGAGTATTTCTCCTAGCTAATATTCTTGGCGTATGGGCTCTTAAAAGGCTAGCAGACGTAACAGGGCTTGGAATTTCAAGCATCGTGTATGTTCTTTTGGTAGCTGTTGTTCTTACTTTGGAAGTCTGGGCTGTTTCGAGGTTCCTTGGTCCAATTGGAAGGAAGTAGTTTTAGCATTAAGGATTGCTTCGACTGCCTCGAAGAGTTTTTGTGCCGCAATAGCGTGAACTGCCTCGTTTGGGTGTGAATCGAATTTGCTGGCAACTAGAGTTTGTGGATTTTGTCCTTCCAGATCTTCTCTCAAGTCAATTGTTGTGATTTTATTCTGAGCAAAAAAACTTTTAAGTTCATCGTGCACATTTTGGGCAGGATAGTTTGGCCCAAGCAAGTGTGTGAACGGAAAAATGATTACAACAACTTCTTTCTTTTCTTTTTTAAACTCGTCGAGGAATGATTTCATTTCTTTCTTGTGATTTTCGAAAACTTCGACTTTTTGGTATTGGTTAAGATCCGCGTTTTTCAGCTCTTCAAAAGTTTGTTTGTAGCGGCTCGAATATCTCCAGTAAAGAAAATCGAAAAGAAACGAGCGGTCGGACATGAATTTCACCACTTTAGCTTGCTGACTGTTTTTGTCAATTATCGGAGTACCGGTACTTTTTTCTTCAGGCTGAATGTCGTTTAAGAAATACTGCCAAACGATAATGTCGAAGTTTAAATGTTTTACCTTTTCAAAATCTTTTATCTGAGTTTCTGTGTCTGTTCCCGATTTGCCGAGATTGTAGACTTCAACCTTGTAACTTGTGCCTTTTAATTTCGACTCCAGCAGGTTGGAGAATCTGTCTTCCGGCTTTTCGATCCCTCCACCGAAAGTGATAGAGTCGCCCAAGACTCCGATCCTGATTACTCCAGTTTCTTTCTCCGTGTTAAAGTTTCGGTCTCTATAAAAATAATTATTTGTGACAACGTGCCTTTGCTGCCATCTGGTATTTGTATTCAGGAAGCCGAGGCCGTCGGATTCGTCGTAAACGTAACGGAAATAAGCTTCGAGCATACTCGCGGCTAGAATAAAGAGGAAAATCGTGAACAGGAGAGAAATAATGATCTTTTTTGTTTTTTGAGATTTTTCCGACTTGTATACTTTGAAGCTTCCGAAAATTAGCAAGATGAAGGACAGAAATAATAAAATTAGAAACAAGGAGAAGTCTTTTAGAAAGTAGCTGAGTCTGGACCAGAGATTAAAGAGCATATGGAACATGTTACCAAAAAGTAAGACGTCATTCTCGACCAGACCCTTGAATCTAGATTCCCGCTTCCGCGGGAATGACAGAGGGGGGGGGCGAGTACGACATGGGAGGGTTTTTGAAATGATAAAATTTATTGCTCATAGGTCAATAAATTACTCACTCGCATGAATGCATCAGTAAAACAGCAAAAAGACGATGTAAGAAAAAAGGTTCTTTTGTTAAGGGACAAGTTGACTGATATTGAAGTTGAACAAAAAAGCGATGTTATTTTTCACAAGGTAACTCGACTGGAAAATCTGGATAGTGCAAAAGTCGTTCTTTGTTATTTATCCTTAGGAAGTGAAGTAAAAACAACTAAAATCGTTCAATTCTTGTTGAAAATTGGCAAAAAAGTTGTCGTTCCGGCATATTTTGACGATGGTTATATTTTGGCTGAGTTATCAGATTTAAATAATCTAATTGCGGGTCCTTATGGAGTGCTGCAGCCAAAAGTTATGCACGAGGTAAATAATAGCTCAGTAGACTTGGCAATTATTCCAGGCGTTGCATTTTCCAAAGATGGCATAAGGTTGGGTTATGGAAAAGGAGTTTTTGATAAATTACTAGCTGGATCGAAGGCTGTAAAAATAGGTCTGGCTTTCAATTTTCAGGCCGTTGACGAGCTTCCGAGAGAAAAGCATGATTTAGTTGTCGACATCTTGGTGAACGAGGGGTCTACTTCACTGCCTTTTAAGAACAACTAGCTTCGAGTTAATGAACAAACTTTTGAAAGGAATTTCTTCTAAGATTACCCACTCCCCTTTTAGGTAATTACCTTCCAGGTTTCTCTCTGAAATGATCCAGTACGTTTGTTTGTCGCCCGGTAGCGGCAACACTGCTTTTTTCTTGTCTCCTCCGGCTTTTTTGATTTCCTCCGCTGCTTTGTTTTCAAAATCGAACCAAATCGACCAGGTGTATTCTAAATTCGGCAGGATGTCACAATGGCAAATGCCAGAGTTTTTAAGTTCGTAGGCCTTTTGTTGCGCAATGCCGTTTTCATCGTAACGAAGCTTGGCCATTTGAAGTGAGGAGACAATTAAAAAAATTATAAGTACGTAGCCAATTTTGCCCTCGATTTGTAAATTTTTAGCAGCAAGAGCTGTCGCTAATGCGAAAAACGGGAGGGCAGGAATAATATATTTGGGGAAGTTGAAGACTGTAACTATTGAAGAAACAGTAATGGCGCAAAAAACTAATATCAAAAACGCGGCAGAGGTTGTGGTTCTTCTCCATCTAGAAATTCCAATCGACAGGATAATCGCCCAAAAAGGCAGAGATAGACCAACAAGAAATTTCCAGACGTGGGGCCAAGGGATTGGGAAAAGATATTCATATCTATAGAGAACAAGCGGGAATCCCAGGTAGACTTTTTGGGGGAATAAAATAATATCCAGTCCGTAGATAATCACTACAAGCGCAAGAGAGAAAGAAACCAGCATTAAATTGTTTTTTACAAAACGTGATATTTTTTTTACGTTTTTAAAATATAAAAGGATAATAATAGGCGAAAATAATCCAAAACCTTGGCTTAGGAAATTCAACAACCTATGGAAAACTTCAATTAAGTTGAATTCTAGAATTGTCTTTTTTATCTCTGCTGTATAAATAAACCTTGCGATTGTTTGGTTTTGGGGTTGTTGCGAGTTCCAAAAATAATAACTTCCGGCCATTGCCGGCACTAAAGTTGCGAAAAATACTTTTTTTAAATTATTTTCAATTGTGTGCGGTTTTCTGCTTGAAAAAAGTACCGCGAGAGCGAAGCAGAGGGGAAGAAGAATACCAATTTGCCTAGTCAAAATAGCACCGGTTGC
Source organism: Candidatus Curtissbacteria bacterium (assembly GCA_024654445.1). Taxonomy (NCBI): domain Bacteria; phylum Candidatus Curtissiibacteriota; species Candidatus Curtissbacteria bacterium. Next base: position 5,182 of record JANLHP010000017.1, read on the forward strand.
AAACAATGAACCTAAAGTTAGATCTTGATACCTGTTTTCCCTTAACCCCTTGAGGTAAAAATAAATCGTGATTACTTCAAGGGTCAAAAAAGGAATTTCTGTTAAAAACGTATATGAATATTGGATTATCCATGGTAGCGACAAAAAGAATAAGGTTAAAAAAAGGCTATTTTCTGTTGAAATTTCAAGCAGGCGTTGTATTTTATATATAACTATTAACAATAAGGGGAGTAAGACCAGCGTTGAGATGTGTAGCGTGGAAAAAGAAAAACCTAAGGCTTTTGAAAACATGCCTCCCCAAATAATCGGCATAATTAATGACGGGGAACTCCATTCGGATATTTTAATTTGATTCGTTTGTGCAAAAGTCCTTGCGCTTTGGGCGTACGCAAAATCGTCGCCCGCAGTCTGGCTTCTTAGGGGCAGCATCAAAATTAAAATTGCGGCGCTTGCAAGAAGGATCAAGGCCTGCGCCTTGTAGTCAGACATCTTGAACAAATGGTATCATCTTTTTCGTATCTTTCACGATATTTCAACTAATGTCATTTAAGCTCGCGTACTTATTGTTTTTCCTTTCAGGAGTTGCCGGTTTAATTTACGAAGTTGTTTGGAGCAGACTTCTGGTTTTGGTCTTCGGCTCTACAACTAATTCAATAGTTGCGGTGATTTCTGCTTTTTTGGGAGGGCTGGCAATTGGTAGTCTTATATCCGGAAAGATTGCGGACAGATTGTCATTTGCAAAACTGATTAAAACCTACTCGTGGCTGGAGCTTTTCATAGGTTTAAGCGCTGGGGCGACTTTACTGATTATCCCTGTTATCAAAAATTTCTACAGCGTGTTATCGGATGGGACGCAAATTACTCCCGGAATTCTTGCTGTGAAGTTTGCTCTAACTATTTTGGTTCTGATTATCCCGACGACTTTAATGGGCGCGACGTTGCCTATTTTGGCACGCTTTTTGGAAGGACAGTACAAGTCTACTACCAGGAGCTTGAGTTATCTCTATGCGGTAAATACGCTCGGGGGAGTTGTGGGGGTAGTCCTTTCAGCTTTCATTCTAATTGAACTGTTTGGTTTGGTGAGCACACTACTTATCGGCGTTTTACTTAATGTTTTGATTTCGGCTTTGGCTGGACGTATTGCCGCTCGCGGGCTAAAAACCATATCAAGAGAAAACCTCAAGTCAAACTTCAGCGCCCTCTTTAGTTTAAATAACGTTCTGGTCATATCCTTATTTGGAGTTTCCGGCCTAGTTTCTATCGCTTACGAAATACTCTGGACGAGAATCTTTACTCCGACGCTTGGAACCTTTATATACGCTTTTGCCAGTGTGCTTGCGATTTATCTTCTGGGTATTGCGCTCGGAAGTCTGGTCTGGGACAAATTTAAAACTTTGGTTGGTGGTCGGAATATGGCTTTTGCGATCTGTGAGCTGGCAATCGGCTTATTTGCGCTTTTGACTGTCATTTTGACGAGCCGTTATTTTGGGCAAATGTTCGGCGCGGATGAAAATATTCTGTATCAGGCTAGAGAGGCAGCTTTTAACAGGCGGCAACTAATCGTTCTGATGATAATCCCGGCGACCTTATTTATGGGGCTTACCTTTCCGGCCGTTGTTGATTTACTCGACAAAAAGCGGCTTTACGGAAGCACTGTCGGTCTTGCTTATTTTGCCAACACTGTCGGTTCTATTTGCGGCGGGTTTTTCGCGAGCTTTTTTATAATTCCCAAAATAGGCAGTTCGCAGGGTGTAATTTTTCTGGCAGCGATTAATTTGGTGATTGCCGCTATTTTTATTTTCAAAGAGCAAGAAGCCAGGCAATATTTAAAGCTTTCGGCCACTTTAACGTTGGTGGTTGCCGTAGTACTTTGGGGCTGGCTGTATTCTTCGAGAGGCAATTTTTACACGAGCATTAATCAAGCGAGAATTGACTGGGCGAAAAAAAATAATGTGAGTTGGGTGTTCAAAGAAGATCAGGTAGCGTCTGTTTTGGCGTTTGCCGATACTTCGGGCAATCACAACCTTTTTATCGATGGCATTCCGACTACAACAAAAGTCAGAGAGACGAAGTTAATGGCCCATATCCCAATCTTTCTACACCCGGACCCTAAAAATATTTTGGTGATTGCCTTTGGGATGGGAAGCACTTTCCGTTCAAGTCTTACCCATAATATTGAGGCTGATGTCGTTGAACTTGTACCGTCCGTGCCTCCACTTATGAGCTTGTTCTATCCGGATGCCGATGAGGTGCTAAAAAATCCAAAGGGTGCGGTTATCATAAACGATGGCAGAAACTACGTATTTTTGACTAGGGAAAAATATGACGTTGTGACTATCGATCCGCCCCCGCCTTTTAATGCCGCGGGTACTACCTTATTGTATTCCAGGGAATTTTATGAAGATATTTCAAAAAAACTTAAGGAGGGAGGGGTCGTTAGTCAATGGGTGTGGTTTGGTTCAAGGGATGACGATATTGCGATGGTCACAAAAAGTTTTGTCGAGGTTTTTCCTTACGTTTTGGCGATACACGCGCCTGAAAGTAGGGGGCGAGGAGGAATGTTCCTGGAAGGTTCGTTCAGTCCGATTGTAATTGACCGGGACAAAATTGAAAAAAGGTTGAACGAGAACCCTAGAGCCAGGATGGATCTCAGCGAGAGTTTCTCTGATTTTTCTATCAGCGAACTTGAGGAATTAGTTTTTGCGAACCGTGAAGATCTGGTCAGATGGACTCAAGGAGTTAATGCAGTTTCGGACCAATACCCGCAAACGGAATATTTTATTCTAAGACACAAATTCACGAAAAGAGAAGACGTTTTTAAAAACTCCATAGATAGTCTTTTCGCTAAGCGGGAGAGCGATTAGACCTATTCTACCAATTTCGTCTTTGTGATTGGCCAAGGATTGGTAAAAATCTGGTAAAATATGCGGAACGATGCGGGATCGTCTAATGGTAGGACGACGGATTCTGGATCCGTCTATCTAGGTTCGAATCCTAGTCCCGCAGCACGACTGTGCACCCATGTAACCGTACCCTCGGTATTCACACCCTCAAATGCTGAATGGTCTGCCTAATGTTGCAAGAAGCGTCTAGTTATCCACTCAACAATATCTACAATAATTCGAATTTTTAGCCTCAAAGTGCTAAAGTAGCACTGTGAAGATAAGAAATTTTGGTGACTATTTTGACACTGAAAGTGTCATTGAACTGCCAAATTACCACAACTCAAGTTGGATAACTTTAAAATCCGAAAGCGGTTTTGTTGAAGGTAAGTTGCATCGACCGGAATTTGGCAGTCAACAGCTAATTATTTTTGAACCAGGCTTCCCGGGAGACGCATCAACTCGTCTTGAAAAATTGTGGCTTAATGATCTTCTCAAGAACAACTTTACGGTATTTGCTACACGTCACAATGGAACTATTATCAATGGCAAGTATTCCGATAATTACTTGAACTGTCCGGAAAAGCAAGATTGGGCTAAAAAACATCAGCAATTACTCTTGGGAAAGAAAGATTCTTACACGCTTGCCGATTGGTTAGTTGAACCACTCATTGCACTGGAAGCACTTGAAGATACGTTTGATGGAATTTTTCTAATCGGGCATTCTTTCGGAGGCCTAGCTGTCTTTTACAGCTTGATTGAGTTTGTTAAAAGGCGACCTGACAAAGCACAAAAAGTACATAGAATAATATCCCTTTCCGGTACATCAGGGAAAATTAAAAACCAAGATGATCCAATTCTCAAACAATGGGCAGATTATTTACCAAGAGATTCAGCCGGAGAACGGGTTAATGTTGGAGAACCCACCGAAAATTTAAAAATCCTCAAAAATGCTTACGAAGAGATTCATGATGAAGCAAAAGTGATACCGGAATCAACAGAAGTAATCTGTGTAATGGTGGAAAACGACGAATTAGTTCCTATAAAAGAAGCAGAAGAGATTCTTACGACGCTTGGTCGAGGATATTTGGTGATAGATAAAACTGAGAAAGCAGATGAAAATACTGGAAGACTTGCGCATGACATGGACAATCTACCAGCAGAGAAGTTCCTCGACTTAGTTAATATCGCATGGAAGCCAGAGCAGAAAGTGACCACTTTATAGAATGGCAATGATTGATATGCCTTATGTAAAACAGCCAGATCCAAAATCTTGTGCCTTAGCTTGCTACACAATGGTTGCAAAATACTTTTTTCCAGAGATTACTTTTGAACAAATAGCAGAAATATCCAATTGGCAAAAAGGATATGTGGTATGGGCTTTCAAGTTTTGGCTTTGGATTATGGATAAAGGAGTACATGTAAATGAATATGATACTCTTGATTATGAAGCCTGGGCAAAAAACGGTCTCATCGGCCTAAAAAACTCAGTACCCGAAAAAGAATTTGAGTATTACTTGGAAAATTCTAAAGACTTGGAAACATATACATCAGATATTAATAAAGTGTTAAAACATCAAAATTTTACTTTAGTAAAAGAAAAACCGACCTTTGAACTATTGGAAAACGCCGTTAAGAATGATGGGGTTTGTGAAGTAGTACTCGATTCCAGGACACTCAGAGATCGTGAGGGTTTTTCGCTTCATAGAGTTGTTGTGTTAGGAATAAGTGATGATGAAGTTATTTTTCATGACCCAGCTTATGCCCCAAACACAAAAGTTTCAAAAGAAAAATTTATGAGTTCTTGGCTTGAAGCAGTGCCTGAGCCTGAGCTTTGTATTTATAAGACTGGCAATGGAAAAACAAATTAAAATTCCATTAGGAAATAAGAAATATATTTACGGGACACTTCGTGGATCTCTTAATAATCCACTAATTATCATAGTTCATGGCTTGGGAGGATTCAAAGATGAACATATACATTTTAACGGTTCGAAGTTTTTTGAAAAAAAAGGATATTCCGTCTTCCGTTTTAACTTATATGGTTATGAGAAAGACGCCAGGAAACTGCAGGATTGTACATTGGCAACTCACGCCAAAGATTTAGATACAGTAATAGCTTATTTCAGAAAACAAAAAGTTAAAAAAATCTATGTCGTCGGACATAGTTACGGAGGGCCGACAATTCTTTCTTCAAAAAATAAAAATTTTGACAAGATAGTCCTTTGGGATCCAAGCATTGACCCGGAAGATATTATCAAAAAGGAATTCAAGAAACTTGAGGGCACCGATATGTACTATGTAGATTGGGGTTTAGCAGTAATTATGGGCAAGAAAATGGCTAAAGAAGATAAAAAGGTTAAACCGCTTGAACTTGTCAAAAAGATTCATGTGCCAATTAAATTCATATTTGCGGGTAAGGGAGACATGAAGAAAATAGACTGGGATAGATATTTTAATGCTGCAAATGATCCAAAGAGCAGAGTACTACTTCCCGAAGCTTCTCACAACTTTCATGAAGATGGTATGGAAGAAAGACTATTTAATGAAACTCTAAATTGGTTGAATAATTAACTTTAAGAAGGTAACGAGGACGTAACAGTGCGATCTTTTATGTATAGTTGTCTTTCGAATGACATCACAAGATCTCTTTTTTCTTTAACAGTTCCACTGTATAAAATGTATTTCGCAAAATTTACCTCTTCTAGCGGTCTGCTGTTTGGATTAATATCTTGTTCGTAAAGTACTTCTTCCCTTATTTTTGTGTACGAATCGCTGCTTGTTTTCATTTTGTCTGCAAGCTTTAAAAAACCTGGGTGGGCTATGTTCATGAAATTGATATATCTTAGTATTTGTTTTATTAGTTTCTCCTCGTCAATGTATGGCTCTTTACAACCTCCAAGCGGTCTGGCGCAGTGGTAATACACGTGTCTTCTTGGCTCATAGACTTTCCTTTTTCTAAACCTTTCCTCGCCAATCATATTTGATTTGCATCTACCACATCTGAATAATCCCTTAAATATGATTTGTTTGGCTCCCCATTTTGACTTTGGATAAGTTGCGAGTTTTTTCTGTACCTCATCAAAAAGTGCCTGCGTAACGAACGGCTCATGCTTACCTACATACCAGATTCCGCTATTAACTGGGTACTCGAACCTTCCTGTGTAGAATGAGTTTTTTAGTGACAGATATATCTGGCTGAGCGCGACGTGTTTTCCTTGACGGCTTTTAAAGTCAATTTTATCGAGCCACCTTTTTATAGTTCTTCCGCTTTCCCTTTTGTAGGCAACCCTTTCGAACATTTCTTTAATAACTGGCGCTCTTTCGGGATCAACTATTATGTCTTTTACTCCTCCAAATGCCCTATTAAAATAGCCAAGTGGCGCAACACCTGGCCGCCATCCCTGTTCGCATTTTGCCCTAATACCTCTTTTTACGTTGATTCCTTTTTGATCGTTTTCTAGTTTTGCCTGAGAGCATAGAATCATAAGCAGGAATTTCTCGTTAGGGTTGTTGGTAAAAGTCTGGGAAAAAGTCTTAATTTGTGTAAGTTTTTCCTGATCCATCAAATCGACTAGCATTCCCAAATCTCCTGCATTTCGACTCAGTTGTCGGGAGCCCAGGTTAAAATTCCGGTAAACATACCAGATCTGATATCCGTCAGTATTTGATTGAAAACTGGCCTTTGTCCTGACATCTTGGCCGAGTGGCTCTCCTGCCTTATTTCCTTTATGAAAAGCCCTTCACGAATTGCCAGGTCGTTCATCTCTTTGATTTGGGAATCAATAGACATTGTCTGGCGTTCGTCTGACTCGCTGCTTTTTCTCGAATACAGGCAATATTCTGTTTGTGGTATTTGGTTTAAAGGTAGGGTCGGTAACGCCGTATTGTCCATGCCAGTGGTACAGAGTACCGCATGGGCTGTGGAAGTCTAGCCAGGGGAATTTTTATAGTCGCTCAGTAAGTTCTTTATAAGCAGTAATAATAAAAGGCATCTGTGGCGTAATTGTTTCCATATCCACTCCAACTAAAGGATTATGTGCGGAAGCGTCACCGAGAAATTTTATACCCTGTATTTTTTGAGCAGTCTTAGGCGTTAGAATTGGAACCCCTCGAATTTTCTCTACAGCAGCAACATTCAACATCTTCTCGAGTCCAACTAGGCCTCCAGGGGAATTTTTATCTTCAATTTTTGCCCCGATATTATTTCTTGCGAAAACAATATAAACCAACTTTTCCAAAATTTTTCTTAAAAGGAATGCTGTGCATGTTCCACTATTGCCAAAGTTCAAATTAAGATCTTTAAGTTCTACTCTGAAATCTTTTTTTAATTTTTGCAGTACCTCTTCCGAGAAAAGGTTCTGTTTCACGGATTCAATTTTCTCGCTTGTTGCACTTATTTTCTGAATGTATTTGAAAGCCAACCTTTTCCCTTTACGAATTAAAAATGGAGATTTTGTAAGTGCTTTACTAAGATCTGACGGGGAGAAATTATGATTCCATTCCTTTTTAATTTGGTCCGCAACAACCGATAATGCGCGCTCCTCATTGAAGAAGCCCTTAATCCATAGCAGTTTTATTGCCCCAGTTGCGCTATTAGTGTCTGCATCATTTTCTTTTTGCATATACTTTCGTTTTACCTTCTTTCATAGTTGTTAATGGCCCACTTTTTATGGATAACCTATTCAAGGTAGTCTGAATAACTTGGATACTATAGTTATACCCTTGCTCAGCCATGGCCGTTTTAACTTGCGGTGCCGTCCGCGGTTTTTCAAAGAAATTTTTATCTATCAAAAGTAAAATTCCACCTTTAGAACCATCGTACTTCTTATTTTGAGAGTTTGTGACTTTTTCTTGGGCTATGTTATCAAACACTGCGGATTCAAGCTTTTCGAGTCTTTTTTTGATTTGCTGAATTTGTTCTAAAACTTTGTTACCCATTAGGTTACTTTCTCACTACATACTCCCAGTTTTTTGTTTTTGAGTTTTTTATTCGTACCAAAACTCTTGAGCGTGTTAGATTCAGCAGTCCCATGGCAACTGTTGACTTTGGATAGTGTCTACCCATCTCTTGGAGTTTATTTATTACTGCGATGAGCGACTGAGGACTATTGAGAAAATCCTCTCCGATCAAAATATTCAACGCACCAACTGTCCCTTTGGTTTCTTTTTTTTGTAATTTTGGAGTAGTTGGACTCCCTGCTATTTCTGCTAGTTCGTAAACTAAAGAAACAATTTGCCTTGCGATTTCCGATGGATCTTTTTTCATCTTTTATCTCATTTGGTATTTAAATTGTCCCTTTTCTGGCCTTTCTCTTTTTAAAGCTTTATTTTTTATCAAACTAAGAAGCGGCTTCATAAGAGAAGTCTTTGGTTTATTTATGCCCTCCACTCGAAGCTTTTCATGGATTTCAGAAAGAGTTTTCGGCTGATCAAAAAAACCTTCTCCAATTAAGCTATGCAGGTCTCCGGCCAGTCCAGTTGATTTCTTTGAACCGGATCTTCTAGAACCACTATGCCCTGAACTTATCGAAGATCGGAGTTCTTTTAAAAGACTTTCCAGTTGACTGATAATTGTGAGAGGATCTTTGCTACCCATAAGTGTTCAATTATTTTCATTATTCTATTCCAAAGTATTTAGTCTGTCAAGGGGGTTTTTGCTTAGCAAAAATTAAACATTACTGTCAATAGCTCTTTTGTTTAATGTCATAATCAAAAGGAAGTTTAATGCTTCTGAGGCTATAATTAGCCTCTTTCAAGTTTACAATTTTATGTCGTTAAATATTTGATTTATTTTCACCTAAAATAATTCCAGTGCAATTGGGAGATTAAATCCGAAGAGATTACCTATATTTAACTATATCGTTGTCTTTTTTGAGACAGTCCCTTTTTATAGTGTCCCATTTGTCCCATTTAGCCTCGAAAGTGGTACACTGAGTTGTTTGAGTTATAGCGACACAAGGGGTCCTGACCGGCATGCTCAGCATTTATCTTTCCTCTGTGCAAGTGTGCATACCTTTTCTTGATATACTTTCTTAATATAAGTACGAATGGAAATACTCGGTTTACCGCTTATTATTTTTGCGAGATTAGCGTTTCCCCTCCTTATCCTTAAATTCCCACTTCTTGGTTTTCTCTGGGCAATAAATTTAGACATTGCTGACTGGCAATTTTACAACGTAGAAAACGAGCAGCAATTTGCTATTTATCAAGCTGTTGACAAAATTCTAGATGCTTATTTTATGACTTTCGCGGCCATTGTAGCGCTTAGGTGGAAGGATAAAGTCTCTCGGAATATCGCTCTTGTTGCTTATTTTTATCGGCTAGTCGGTATTCTGATGTTTTTAATGACCCAGAAAGACTTTGTCTTTTTATTGTTTCCAAACTTTTTCGAAACGTTTTTTATTTTTTACCTTTTGTTCAGGCTTTTCGAGAAAAAGGAGGACTTATTTAACACTAAGAAGTCTTATTTTGTAATTTTGCCTCTGCTTTTTGTGCCAAAGTTGTTTCAGGAATTTACGCATATTGCAGAAGACTTCCCTCATAAGTCTTTCGTGATGGCGTTTGCTTATACGACCCTGCCTGGTCTAGCTCTACTTTGGAGACTTTCGAAGAAATTGAAATGAAATAACACCTGCCGACACCATACGAGCTTGCAAACTAGACAGTGCAAGCTCGTATTTTCTACTTTTCACTTTTTTTAGACGTGTCGTCCGTGGCCCAAATACCTTCCTACCATCAAAAGTAAAAGCGATCCGCCGACAGCTAGAAGGAACGAGCTTAGGTTGAATCCTGTGATTCCGACACCAAATAGCATAGCGCCAATGAGTCCACCCACAAATGCGCCTACTATACCTAGAACTACTGCTCCTAGAATTCCTCCGTAAGAAGGCCTTGGGTCAACCATGTTCGCGATTACGCCTGCTATGATGCCAAATAATACCCAACCAATGATACTCATAATTCACCTCCTTTCAGTTATTTAAATTCTAGGTATAAAAGGTATTTTTTAAATCAAAATTATGAAAGGAATTAGTAAGAAAGTTCTGTGAATTTTTATTGTGTTCCTCGCCCTTTCGGGCTGCGGGACTAAAGAAAAATGAGGCTAAATGGGATGTGTTTATTACTTTTTCTGCGTGAATTTTTGCAGTCTCTTTACGGTTTCGTCTTTCCCGAGTATTTCCAGTGATTCGTAAAGCGGAGGTGTCACTTCGCGGCCGGAGACGATATTTCTGATTGCTTTTATAAGTTCAATTCTATCTACGCCCTCTTCACGAGCTGTCTCGTCTATTGCACCTTTTATGCTCTGCGCTTTCCATTCTTCTAGCTTTTCAAATTTAACTACAGCATCTTCTAAAAATTCCGTTGCTATCGAAACAGGCAGAGGTTCTTTGGGTGGTTCAAACAAGAAATCTACAAGAAGTTTAAATTCACTAATTTTGTTGATTCTGTCTTTTGTGATTGGGATGAGTTTTTTAGTAACTTCAGCGTCATAACCTGGAAAAGTTTTAAGAATTTTTGCGAGCAGTTCTTTGTCGGAGAGCTTCCTAATCCATTGACCATTTAGCCAGTTGAGTTTTTCTACGTTAAATATTGGGCTGTTTTTATTAAGACGTTCTAGGGAAAAAATTTTGGTGAGATCTTCGAGCGAAAAAATTTCTTTATTGTCTTTGGGTGACCAGCCAAGAAGTACCAAGAAGTTTACAAGTGCTTCAGGCAGATAACCTTCTTCCACATATTCCAAGACGGACTTTGCGCCTTCTCTCTTGCTGAGTTTTTTGTGGTCGTTCCCTAATATCGGTGGTACATGGACAAAATTTGGCGGCTTCCACCCTAAAGACTCGTATAGGAGCAAATGTTTTGGCGTAGAAGAAATCCATTCGTCTCCTCTTATTACATGAGATATTTTCATTTCATGATCGTCAATAACGGATGCGAAATGATATGTGGGAAACCCGTCGGATTTTATTATTATGAAATCTTCAAGAACTTTAGACGCGAATTCGACTTTGCCATGGACAACATCCTCCCAGGACAAGATTCCATCTTCGGGAACACGGACACGCCAAGCCCCTTCATCTTCATAGGCGACGTCTTTCTTCTTAAGTTCTTCCAGGTATTTTTTATAAGTATCGACTCTTTCGGACTGCCTGTATTGCTCGTCCCAGATCAAGCCTAAAACTTTAAGACTTTCCTCTATTTTCTCTTCAGATCCTTCGACCAATCTTTTTCTGTCGGTATCTTCTATTCTTAAAATGAACTTTCCGCCTGACGCTTTTGCAAAAAGGTAGTTGTAAAGGGCTGTTCTTATGTTGCCAATATGAGGTATTCCTGTTGGCGATGGTGCGTAGCGAACGCGTACTTCGGACATGCTAAAATTGTATCATCGATGTCTTCTCTAACCCAAACAGCTATATTTTCCCATAAAGCTTTCAGGTGGGCACTGCTTACTGTTGCCGTTATTGTCTCCTTAATTGTACTTTTTATGATCGGAATGTCTTTGAAGAATTCTTTTTTTCCTTCAGCGCCTCTACCTGGAACTGTTTCATTTGGAAAAATTCCCAGGATGGATTTAACCTTAGGAATTGCCCCGACACCGGGAACTACATATCAGCTGGAGAATATTAGCGGAGACTTACCTGCGCTTTCTCCGTTTTTTAAAGTTTTCGCAATCGCCATGCCTGAACCTTCGTTTGGGGCGCAACAAAGGATTATATCGAGTGCTTTGGGAATTGGCTTTGGTCAAACACCTCAAGACACTGGCACGTCATTAATATTTAGAGACGACGAGGATCCTTCAAAGATTTTGACCGTAGATATTTTGAGCGGTAATTTTACTTTTGACAGTGGTTTCATGAACGACCCGAAGTTGTCGAGTTCCCGGTCAAAGGATGCCGCTTTTGCGATAGCAGAAGCTTCCAGTTTTTTTGGTCGCTGGGGCATAAGTCTTGAAGATTATCCAGAAGAGCTGGCCCAAACACGAATGCTGAGAATCGAAAACGGGGTATTGGTTGATGCTAATTCGCTTTCACAGTCAAATGTAGTTGAAGTAACTTTTAGGCCAGGGCCTATAGACAACGCGCCTGTAATTTTGTTGAGGGAAAACGATGCACCGCTCGTCGCTCTTGTTTTTGATGACGAGGTTGTTAGGGCGAAAGTAAATATTGTTCCAGTACAAAAATATAAATTTGCAACTTATCCTCTGAAGGGAACTGCCCGGGCGTTTGAAGAATTAAAAGCAGGAAAAGCTGCTTTCAGTAAAGCTCATGCGGGAAAGATTTCCATACTTGATGTGTCGATTGGATATGTTGTTTCTCAAAATTCCCGAGATTTTTTGCAACCGGTTTATATATTTGGCGGTGTTGATGGTTTTGCCGCTTATGTACCGGCCGTTTCTAGTGAATGGCTTAAGGATTAACCCAATAGTGGTTTTTAAACGCCCATTCGATCAGCGCCTTTGATTCAACAAACCTGCTTTCAGATTTTAGAATGACAGTAATTATTGTGTTTCCGTTCCTGGCCGTTTGAGAAAGCAGAATTTCCTTAGACCCTTCCGTCTGACCCGTCTTAACACCAATTACCCCTTCGACTTCTTCTAATAATTCGTTGGTGCTTTGCAGAAAATAGGTTTTGTTTCCGGTAAGATCTGTAACGACTGTGCTTTTTGTCGCAACAATTTTGGCAATTAATGGGTTGGAAACGGAAACTTTAGCAAGTTTTGCAAGATCGCTTGCTGTACTAAAGTAAGCAGGATCATCAAAGCCGGCGGGGTTAGTGTAATGAGTATTGTTCATGCCGAGTTCCAAGGCTTTCTGGTTCATTTCGCGAACAAATTCACCAATATTATTACTGCAAGAATAAGCGAGTGCGTAAGCGGCGTCGTTACCAGAGACAACGAGCATGCCATAAAGCAGACTTTTAATGGTTACTTTGTCACCCTGAGAAAGACCCATGCTGTTTGGTGATTGTTCGATGTAGGTTACTGTAACCACATCGTCTGGAGAACATTTTTCTAAGGCAACGAGCGCTGTCATTAATTTTGCGGTTGACGCTGGAAGGAGTCTGAGATGTGGATTTTTCTCAAACAGAACAACGCCGCTCTTGGCGTCGATTATAACCGCTGATTGAGCTGAAATTTGAGGTGATGGTTGCGGATTTTCAACGGGCAAAGGATAAGGGAATAGTTTCGGTAGATCTTCAGTTTGCAGTGGTTGAGTTTTTTTCTTGACTCGAGTTTCAACGTTTGGTTTTGTAATTACTAAAAGAAGTGAGGCGAAGATTAAGGCAATTATCAAAAAACGTACGTACTTCACATCATTTTTCTTGAGTCGAAAATCTTGTGTCGACTCTTTCCATGTCCCTGGGGAAAAGAGAGGCTTCTCTTACATTTTGGAGACCTAAGATGTTCATTGTTATTCTTTCCGATCCGAACGAGAAACCCCCTTCTGGCGGCATCCCGTATTTAAAAGCTTGTAAGTATAGTTCGCTTTTGGCCAAATCTACTCCTCTTTCTTTGGCTCTTTTTGTAAGTTCTTCTAGGTCGTTGACTCTTTGACCGCCTGTGAGCCATTCGACTCCCCTGCCGATAAGATCAAAGCTTAAAGTGTATTCAGAATCCTCCGGGTCGACAAATGTGTAGAATGGTCTTTTGCTTGTTGGGAAATGAGTAACAAAAACCAGTTCGGAATCTTTCTCTTCTTGCGCCCATTTGTATATTTCTTTTTCGTCTTCGGGAGAAAGATCCGGTTCTTTCTTGGCTTCTCTTCCTGTTCTCTTGGCAATTATTTCCTGTGCTTCTCTTAGTTTAATTCTTGGTATTTCGCCTTTTACTTTTGGCAAGCTTGCTTCAAGCAATTTTAGTTCGTCGCCGGCTTCTGATTCTACTTTGTCAAAGATATATTTAATAACATACTCTGCCATGTCTATTATTTCTTCCCAATTTTCTATAAATCCAAACTCCGCATCGAGCGTTGTTACTTCTGCAAGATGACGGGTTGTAACGCTTGGCTCTGCGCGAAGGGTTTTGTTAACAGCAAAAACTCTCTCGAAAACGCCAACAAGAATTTGTTTGTAAAATTGAGGGCTTTGAGCAAGAAGTGCTTTGTGGTCGAAATATTTCACCTCGAACATTTCCGACCCGCCTTCCGCACCTTGAGGAATAATTACGGGCGATTGGAATTCTGTAAAATCTTTTTCCTTAAGACTTCTTCGGAAAGCGTCGATTATAACTTCTTGAACTTTGAAGATCGCTCTGACTTTTGGATGCCTGAGAGTAAGGCTTCGAAAGTCCAACAATGTAGGTAGTTCCAAATCCAGGGTTTCTTGGCCCATGTCAAAAGGAAGTTCGTGGGCTTGCGATAACACTTCAACTTTTCCGATTTTAAGCTCTACTTCGCCTGTTTTTAGCTTTTTATTGACCATCGCAGGTGGACGTTTTTGAACTTCGCCTTCGATCTTTACTACGTACTGGGGTTTTAGTGAAACTACATCTTCGCCCGAGCCAACTGCTTGAATAGAACCACTGTAATCGTGAATATCGACGAAAGTAATTTTGCCGTGATCTCTTTTGGTGTCGACCCAACCATAAACGGTAACTTTTTCACCTGCTTTGACGGGAGTATCTGCGATCGTTGTTCGAGGCATATGTAAATTCTAAACTAAATAGATTTGACCCGTCCAATCTTACCTTTCGCCTTACTAGATTTCTAGTGCGGTTTAAGGGGCTATTTTGGCCGGGCTTGCCCCGTTAGGAATATGGTTCACTTGTTATGTGAGATTATTGGGTGAACCCTTAACAGGGCTTGCATTCAAAGCTAAAGTTTGATACATTTTTAGAAATGGCTTTGAATTTTGTAGTTGTTACTCTCCTTACACAAGGTCTCTTGCTTGGCAAGAGGCTTCGGGAGGGTATGGCTTAAAATTTTAAAGCCAGTCTTACAAAAGATTACCTCCTAAAAGCAGGAGGTTTTTTAATGGCTAAAAAGGAGGTGAAACTATTATGTCAGAGAGAGATCAACCGAACAGAGAATTGATTTTCAGAATGCCGGGCCAGGTTGAAGTCCGGGCTACTAAACCGCAACATTTGGTAGAGCACGGTATTGAAATGCATCCTGACGGTGTTGGAAGAATTTGGGGTCAAGAGGCAGCCGAGGAATATTCACAAATAAGAAGGGCGACTTCTATCAACGAAGTCATTGACTAGGCAAATAGAAGAATTAATCAAAGAGAATTTGTTAACAATATGAACGCTTAGTTGCTGTTTACAACTAAGTCTCGGATTTTGAGTTGGATTGTACCGTTGCCCGCGTACTTGTCATCTTCGAGTGTGTAGACTAGGTCTATAAGACTGCCTGGCCTTATTTCTGTTCTCATGTTGCCAATGTTAAATCCAATTGCGCCGATGCCATCTAGCTGGAGTTTTAAGTGGCGGCTTTGAGGTCCGACTCCTCTCACATCTTCGACGATCATTCTTCTTGTAAGGAATAATGGAAGGGGGTTTGCTATGCCGTAAGGCTCGAATGTTCCGACGGCCTTTACATTCGCCTCCGTCATGTCTTCT
Source organism: Candidatus Curtissbacteria bacterium (assembly GCA_024654445.1). Lineage (NCBI taxonomy): Bacteria > Candidatus Curtissiibacteriota > Candidatus Curtissbacteria bacterium. The sequence continues at coordinate 20,623 of JANLHP010000017.1, forward strand.
TTCTCGAGTTCACACTCAACTTCGATTGTCGGAGTTAAGATTTCTTCTGTAATTTTAGATTCTGCGTACTTTATAATTTTTTCTTTGAACATTTCGATATGTTTTGTTTCTATTGTGAAGCCTGCTGCCATCGGGTGGCCTCCGCCGTCGACTAAATATTCTGACGATTCCCTGATCGCTTCCACAATATTAAATCCTGCGATGGAACGCGCGGAACCTTTAGAAAAAGTTACGCCTTTGGAGATGACGATCATTGGTCTGTAATGTGCTTCTACTAGTCGGGACGCGACAAGACCAATTATTCCTTCGTGCCATTCTTCGTGTGAAATTACACCTATAATGGAACTTTTATCGACCATGCTTATTGCGTGATCTACTGCTTTGATGGTGAGATCTTGCCTTCTGACGTTTGTTTTACCAAGGAGCTTGGCGAGCGAGTTCGCCTGTTCTTCACTTTTTGCACAAAGAAGTCTTAGCGCATCAATACCGTGCTCTATTCTACCCATCGCGTTAATCCGGGGGGCAATGATGTGCCCAATTTCGTAGGTTGTAATTGGGCCGTTTATGCGAGATTCGGTAATTAGTGCTTTAATACCTGGCCTTTTCGTTTTTCTAAGTTTTTCTAAACCCAGTTTTACAACGGCTCTGTTTGCTCCGACGAGAGGCATGAGATCAGCGACCGTCGCTATCGCTGCGAGCTCGAGTTTATCAGTCAACTTTTCTTTGTAGTCGGGTTTCAGCGTTTCTATAATCTGCCAGCAGAAGCGCCAGGAAACCCCGGCCCCGCACAATTCGGTTGTATGGACGAGTGCGTACGATTTTGGTGGAATTTTTGGCAGAACGTGGTGATCCGTTATTACAACGTCTACGCCCAAACTTTTGGCAAAGTCTACCTGTTCAACTGCTGTTACTCCGTTGTCGACTGTAATTATGAGCTTTACTCCTTCCCTTGCTAATTTTTCTATTCCTGCCTTTGATAGGCCGTATCCTTCGGTTATTCTGTGAGGAACGTAGGGGAGAATATTGGCGCCGAGATCGTAAAGTGTTTCCCACATAATGGCTGTCGCGTTAAGACCGTCGGCGTCGTAATCGGAATAAACAACGCATTTTTCCTTGGCTTTAATGGCTGTAATTACTCTCTTTTTCCCTTTTTCTAAATCGGAAATTTTAACTTCCAATATTTGGTCTATCGTGGGATTCAAGAAGTCTTTGATTTTTTTTGGGGTTGTGAGTCCTCTATTTTCCGCGAGTATTTTAAGAAGCCAATCCTTATTTTTCTTAATGGGAGCCTTACTTTTTACCTTCCAAACGAATTTAGTCATTTAAAATATTTTAACAAGACATTATATCAGCAGACTTATTCACTGAGCGAGCGATGCGAGTCGAAGTGTCATAATGTATGACTTCGACAAGCTCAGTCAATAATGATCCACGTTATTCTTTGAGCCTCGTTAATATATAATTTCATTATGGTGGATGAAAAAGTAAAAGAAATTATGAATAAACTCGAAAAAGCCGGTTTCGAGGTCGCTGTGGTTGGAGGCGCGGTGCGTGATATTCTGGCCAAAAAGGAACCTGTGGATTGGGACCTTACGACCAACGCCAAACCGGAGGAAATTTTGAAAATATTTCCGAAGGCTTTTTACAATAATAGGTTCGGCACGGTTGCTATCGGAGAGGAAGGCAAAAACGTTGTTGAAATTACTACGTACAGAAAAGATGTCGAGTATTCGGATAGCCGTCACCCCGACCGTGTTGAGTGGGGAGAAAAGCTTGAAGAGGATTTGGCAAGGCGTGATTTTACGATAAATGCTGTTGCTCTTAGATTCAAAGACGGAGAGCTTGATGAGACGCCTATTGATCCGTTCGGGGGAGTTAGTGACTTTGCGAAAAAGGTGATTAGAACTGTTGGAGACCCAGACAAAAGGTTCAAGGAGGACGCCTTGCGGCTTTTAAGAGCTGTAAGATTCACGGCTACTTTGGATTTTGAAATCGAAGAAAAGACGTTCGCGGCGATTGGCAAAAACGCTAAATTACTTTCTAAAATTTCCGGTGAGCGCATACGTGATGAGCTTTTCAAGATGATCGCGAGCGGTAAAGGGGCAGAAGGAATTCTACTTGCGAGAGACACTGGCTTGTTGGCAGTTTTTATGCCGGAGCTTGAAAAGTGTTTTGCCGTTGAGCAGAAGAGCCCAAAGAGGCATCACATTTTTGACGTTGGCACTCATTGTGTAATGAGCTTGAAGCACACTCCATCCAATGACACGATAACGAGATTTGCAACGCTTCTTCACGACATCGGTAAAGCGGAAGTTGCAGATGTTACGGAAGAAGGAGTCAGGACCTTTTATAACCATGAAGTCGTCGGTTCCAGAATCGCAAATAAAATTTCTGACAGGCTTCATTTGTCGCGCGAACAAAAAGAAAAAGTATTTAAACTTGTGAGGTGGCACCAGTTTAGCGTTAACGAGGAGCAGACCGATAAGGCGATAAGACGATTTATTAAAAATGTGGGGTTGGAGAATATTGACGACATGATTGATCTTCGAATTGGGGATAGGCTGGGGGGAGGGCTGGAGGAAGCAGAAGGATGGCGCCTAAAGCTTTTTAAGCAGAGAATTGCGGATGTTCTTAAAAAACCGTTTACAGTTGCCGATCTTAAGATTAACGGGCGTGATGTGATGGAGATTTTAGGGCTTGAACCCGGGCCAAAAGTTGGAGAAATTTTAAATAAATTGTTTGAGGAAGTTTTGGAAGATGATAAGAAAAATAAGAGAGACTACTTGATCTCAAGGATTAAAGAATTATCTAGTTGACAATTTTTAGTTCTTTTGCTGATACTTGCCCTTCACCTCGTCCGCCTTTTACCAGTAAAGTGGTTCCAACTTCAATATCCGAAAATTCGGCTTCTTGGCCGTTCTTGTCGGCAATCTCTGTGTCATTAAAAACATAAACGAATTCCGTTCCATTATTGTCATTTCTTTTGACCAATATTAATCTGGAATCTTTGTAAGTACCATACTTCTCCTTCTTTATCTCTAATACACCTCATGTGAACTCGGAAATCCACGGGTCGCTATTATTGCTTGATGGTGGAGATGATGCTTGAGTTTGCAGTATTTGGCCTGGACTTTTGGCTTTTAAAAGAACTGCCGACAGTATGGCTATTGCAATAACTAAAGCAATTAGCTTTGGATTTACTTTCATCTTTTTGATTTTGACCTGATATTATTCCAAACAACTAAAAGTGGCGATGCGATGAAGATGGAAGAATAAGTTCCGGTTACAACTCCGATTAAAAGAGCGATTATAAAGGGACGAATTGATTCACCGCCAAAGAGCAGCAGGGCGCTAAGAACTATCACAACCGTAAGTGACGTGTTTAAGGATCTTGCCAAAGTTTGCAGTATTGAGTGGTTAACAATTTCTTCCAGACTGCTTGCGCTGTGCCTTCTAAGATTTTCGCGAATTCTGTCAAATACGACTATGGTGTCGTGAACAGAAAATCCAAGGACAGTAAGAAGCGCAGTTATAAAGAGTGAATCTACTTCTAGGCCTAAGAAGTGACCAAGGATCGAAAAGGCTCCAATAACAACAACGACATCGTGAACGAGAGCAATAACAGTGCTAACTCCAAAAGCAAGAGATGAGGCTGGTTTTGGAACTTTGCGGAAAGCCCAAGTAACGTAAATTACAATCGCGCCAATTGTCATTGCTACAGCGTATATGGCTTTTTCTGTCAGCTCTTTTGAAACCGTTGGGCCGACCGTTTCAAGTCTTACGTCTTCGACTTTTCCATAAGTTTCATTTAGTTTTTGTTTTAGGGTGCTAATTTTTTCCTCTTCTGTCGCTTTCATCCGGACAAGTGCCGAGTTTTCGGAAGTTCTCGCGATTGAGGATATTTCGGCACCGTTTTCTTCAAAAGTCTTTTCGATTTCTTGAGGGCTTAGGGATGATTTTTCTGTGAGTTTAATTTCCCACAGAGTACCGCCCGCAAAGTCTATTCCAAGTTTCAGGCCCCAAGCATAAAGCGCGATGAGTCCAGCTAAGGTGATTGCGATAGAAAAAGTGAAAAAGATGTTTTTGTGTTTTATGATGTTCATTTTTGTCTTACCCAAAATACTCTAAGCAATGTTCGGGTCACCGTTATTGCCGAAAACATTGAAACTAGAATACCGAGAGCTAAAGTAAGGGCAAAGCCACGGATCGAACCGGTTCCAAAATTGAAAAGTATGGCTGTTGTGATTAGAGATGAAACGTTCGAATCGCGAATAGAAGACCATGCTCTGTTGAAGCCCGTGTAAAGAGCTTCGCTTTTTGCCTTACCCCATCTTCTTTCTTCTTTGATCCTTTCAAAAATTAAAATGTTGGCGTCGACCGCCATACCAACCGAGAGAATAAACCCTGCAATACCGGCTAGAGTTAGGGTAACAGGAATAAGCTTAAAAACAGCAAAAGTGATTAGGGTGTAGATAATAAGCGCGACAGTTGCAAAAACTCCAAGAAAGCCGTAGTAGAAGACCATAAAAAGGCTAACGGATGCAATGCCGATTGCAGCTGCTACCAAACTTTTTTCAATGTAGCTTGCGCCAAGCGTTGGACCGACTCTTGTTTGACTTTCGATAACAAGCGGAACTGGAAGAGCTCCCGCATTTAAAGCTACAGCTAGTTGTTTTGCTTCCTGGGAAGTAAAGTTTCCGGTGACCTGAGCGTTACCATCCGAGATGACGCCTTGTACAACGGGCGCAGAAATAATTTCGTTGTCAAGAAACATCGCAACGGGTTTGCCCATGTTTGCTTTTGTTATTTCTTCAAACTTTTTTGCTCCTTCTTCGTTAAATTCAAGGTTTACGATGTATCCTGGGTCTTTTGGATCTTGGCTGGGGGCAGCGGAGGCTCTTTTAAGGTCCGCTCCGGTAAGGTTGGTGGATTCAAATGTCGGCTCTATTGCTTGCGCTGTTGCCTCTGGTGGGACATCTTTGACCGTTTTAAATTCCAATTGAGCTGTCTTTTTGACAATAGAAATTGCTTGGTCGATATCGGATATCCCTGCTATTTCAACGATGAGTCTGTATTTGTCGTTTGACTTTGATGCCTGAACTACCGGCTCTGCGACACCGAGCGCGTTTATTCGGTTTTCAACAATATCTTTTGCAGACTCAAGAGCATTGTCTCGATCTTCCTGGGGAACGTTTGTCATGTCCGCCGACATCGTAAGTTGCACTCCGCCTGCCAGATCGAGCCCTAGCTTAGGTTCAAGATCACGTTTGAAGATGCTTGTGTTGATTTGAGGATGAGAAATTTCTCTTCCTTTAATATTAATTAAAGGAAGATTGATAAATATAGCCGCAAGCGTTATCAGGATTATAAAAAGTAAAGTGAACCTGGGCCTTTTGGGCATAAAGGGATTATATATCAGTGCCAGATGTGATCCAAGGCTTAGAGTTTGACCATTTCCTCTTCATCACCAATTAACATGACACGCGGCTTAGAGAGGACGCCCACAACAAAGGGGTCTCTGCGGCTTTTGCGGAAGGCAAATTCTTCTTCTGTCATTGGCGTAAAGTTTATTTCCCTGTTTCTTCTTGCTTCTTCTTCTCTGACGATTGCTCCAAGTTCAGGAAGAACTATTGTTCCGACAACAAAAAGGTCGACGTCGTTTTGAGCATATGGTTTTCCTCTTACGAAAGATCCTGAAATCATTGCGTAACGAACTTTTCCAAGTTTAGCTTTATTTTTTAGAATATTGCCGCCGAGGCCGACGGACTTATTGATTACCGAAAGTAGTTCGAAGTAAAAGATGTAGTCTTTTCTTGCGCTGTAGTATCTTCTGTTGGCCCTCCACTGAGAGGCTAAGAGTCCTGTCTTTTCGAGCCTTGCAAGCTCTCGTCTGACGGCATTAATTTCCTCGCCTACTCTCCTTACTATTTCTCGAACATGGTAAGTCTCGTCGGGACTGCCTAGGAAAAGCTCCAGGATTTTGACACGGACTTTAGAGATCAAAAGGTCTATTAGCATATTATCAGGCAGAGTTTACGCGGGCTGAGGCAGCAAATTTAATACTTAACAGAATTACCAACAGGAATTGTTTCTATCCAAATTCTGCCGCGAGTGAAAGATATTTCTTTCCCGGCTTTATCTGTAAACTTTGTTCTTGCTGTTCTTGATTGTTTGGACCACTTTCCCTCGATGACTTTTCCGTCTTGGAAGATTAGGGCATTGCCGGTACCTGTTGTTCCATACAACAGATGTTCATCTGGATAGCCATCATCGGCATTTCTTTCTATTTGGAACTGCACGACAACATTTTTGGCAGAAAGTGGTTCTTTCGTCAAAGGATCAATTTGGGCTTCTTGGCCATGAGATCTTCTGTAAGTGTTTGACGTCTTGTCATAATTCCAGGTAACTGTGTAATCTGCCCCTTGCGGCCAAAATGGAACGGTTATTGGTCCTTGATCTTTTCTCTCCTCTAGCTTTGCCTCATCTTTGAACAGCCATTTGGTGAAATTTTGATCCCATCTGTTTCCGTCCTCGTCTTCAGAACCAAATTTTCTTTTTTCGGCAGCTTCCCAAAGTTTCTTTGTCGTTGAATGGACGTTGTGAGGAGCTAGTTTATCAGCTCCTCTCCAATAAGTCGGGTAACCTAAACCGAATTGATCCATGTCCCTAATCTCGTAATCTCGAATTTGACCAAGGGCATTGGCAGGGCCCGGGGTGTTTGCTCCGCCTACGTGGGCGTAGAGAGCATCGTATTCGGAAACCCAATCGAGAAAGTAAGTACGAGCGCTTCTTATTGGCGCGATATCACCTGCATCCTGGCAGAGGTAAACGGCCAAATATCTTGTGATTCCGCCTTCCGCCACTGCTTCATAAATGACGTCCGCGCGGGTCAATCCAATCACTGGTCTTGCGTCGAGGTGGTTCTCTATCATTACGCCAAGCGGTCTTCTTTTCTCCCACTGGTCTTGTCTGTTTTCGGTGTGGAGTTCTCCATTAATTGGACATTCTTTATCTTTTGTTCCTTCGTCAGAACCCGAAGTGATGTCTGTAAGGTTACCAAAGGGAGTATTTAAATTGAGGGGTTTTTCGATAACCGAATTGAAAACGACGTAAGAAATACCCGCCGAAGCAACATACAACACTATGCTTGCGATTAAAATTTTTAATTTCGAATTTAATAAAGTCATTTGTTTGCAGTTGCCTTCTCGACAACTTCTTTTTCTTCTTTAGAAAACTGGTGTGAAGTTGCTTTTCCTTCTATTACCTGTTTTGCGTAAACTCTGGTGCCACCTCTCGAATGAAGGGAAGAGAGCACTATGCCATTATTGTTGCCATCTAAGAAGGCCGCGATGAAACTTTGGTCTCCACCCGAATCCTCGAAAGGGTTATACCTTATTAAAGCATATTTTTGGAAGTTTGACTTGTTCTTTTCCTCGATTTTGTTTACTTCTTTTGCGATCTCAAATAGCCTTTTTTCTTCGATCTGGACTTTAGAAATTAGACTTTCCAGAACTTGGCTTAGGTTTTGGTTGTTAGCACCCCGAGTTAAGCGCTTGTAAGCGCTCATTATTTTAAACAGATAAATATTTAAAAGTGCAATCCAAATTCCCAGTCCTATTAGTATAAAGTTCGAAATTTGTAGGCTTTCCATTAAGGAGCTAGGAACTGGGTATTGTCCTTGGATAAAATTAGTACTCTACTCTTTTACCATGCAGCCTAATTTTTTGTCAATGTGTAGACACTTAACTAATTTGAACTAATATTATTCTATTTTGTGCTAATATTTGTATCATGCCTTTTAAAACGAAGCGACAAAAAATATCTGCATCTCAGAGAAGATTTACTTTTGAAGGTGCTGCAGAAATTAACTATTCCTCTAATGTAAAGGCAATTAAGAATCCCGCTATAAAAATTACATCAACAAAAACAGACTCCAAGTCGATTGAAAACCTCGATTATGTTAGATCTGATATTGTCAAAATTTTGTCAGGTGCGAGTGTCATAATTTTAGCCCAGCTTGGATTTAGCTTGACACTCGCTTAAAATCTGTGCTATCGTGAGGCTACTTGAGGCTAGACAGCCTCAGACTGCTAAGCATACAGCTTATGCAAATCTTCACTGCCTGAAGGAGGTGATTAATATATGACAGAAATGTATTGTGTTAAGTGCCGCGCAAAAAGAGACGATCCCAACGCTCAATCAGTTACCATGAAAAATGGCAAACCCGCAAAGAAAGGTAAATGCCCAGTTTGCGGTACAGCCATGTTCAAAATTGGTGGCTAATTTCGTTTGGACTCTAAAAAACCCCAATTAAAGAGAGTTTATTATTCTCACAAGGTTTGAATAATACTGTCAAGTGTATTGGGGTTTTTTCTTCAGAACGCTAGTCTTTTAAACTCCCGCTAGGTCGAGTGTTGTTTTTTGTAAATTAAATAAGATTTTTACAAACCCTTCTGGATATTTATTGAGTCTGCTGTATAGATTGTTAAGTTCTTCTGTTTGAGGTCTGTCGACCTCCCAAACGATTCTTGCTGTTTTTTTACTATCAGGCGTAACAAAAACGCTTACGCTTTTGTAGGTGTCTTGAGGCTCTGGTTTTACTTGCACTTTTTCAGGGTCTTCTGCTGCCTTTTTTGATTTTTCGTCGACTATTAGATGCGGCAGTAGCTTATGGAAAATGCTTGGATCCCCATTTTCTTCTTTTTCGAGCGTTATTTTAAGACTGTTGTCGCTTTTTTTGAACCCGTTTTCATATTTTGCAATAACACCGGCAATTTCCCCCTCCGGAGTTATCATTTGCCAGTAGTAGGCTGTTTCGTTAAAACTTTTTGCAGGAGGAGGAATTTCTTCTGGGATGATTATGATCGTTTGAAATTGTTCGCGGAGTTTTTGGCTTATTTGGTCGGTCGTGGGCTTTATCACGAAGAGACTGAGAACGAGAGAGCTCAATACTGCTACCGCTCCGGCTATCGTGATGAGAGCGATAATAATTAATGCCTTTTTCCTCATATCAGTATTTTAACAAAGAAGGTCTCTCAATTCCTGGTTCTGCTGCGGCTTGATAGTTTTCGTATTTCTTCTGTGATTATGACTGCCGTTGAGGCTAAAAATGCGATTGCCCAATCAGTGAGCGTCAGGGGAGACGTGTGAAGTAGTTGATTGCCTACTGGTGTTTGAAGTGCTAAGAACTGGAGGATGAAAACTATAACAAATGTGCCAGTTAAATAATGGTTGTTGAAAATGGGAGTTTGGAATACTGATTTTGTTTTTGATCTAACATTAAGCGCGTTAAACCACTGAGTAACTGCGAGTATCAGAAGCGCCATTGAACGGCCTTCAACGATCCCTGATTTTTGATAAACATAGAAAATTGGCAGCGTGACAAGAATCATGGTCGTGCTCATCAGTATCACTCTTTTGACCATTTCAGGATCAACTAGGGCGTCACTTCTAAGTTCACCTTTTGACATCAGGCCAGATTCGGGAGGGTCTTGAGCAAGAGCAACGACAAAAAACCCGTCTGTCACAAAATTTAGCCAAATTATTTGAACCGCAACTAGTGGCAGTGGTAGTCCGATCAAAATACTTAGGGTAATTGCCAAAACTTCGCCGACAGTCGTCGAAAATAGATATAGAATTACTTTTTTAAGCGTCAGGTAGATCGCTCTTCCTTCCGCAATTGCAGCTACGATTGTTTTAAAATTATCGTTTGTGAGAATAATATCCGAGGCATCCTTTGCGACTTGAGTTCCGGAGCCAAGTCCTATTCCTAAACTTGCTGCCTGGAGGGCAGGGCCATCGTTTACTCCATCCCCTGTCATTGCGGTTATACGACCATTCTTATTTAGAGCATTTACTATTTTTAGTTTATGTACGGGGGATATTCTTGCAAATACCGTTACATTCCTTACTTTTTCGCGCAACTGTTCCATCGTTAAATTTTCTATAACTTTACCGGTTAAAACCTCATCGCCGTCTTTGAAAATTCCGACCTTTTTTGCTATTGTCTTTGCCGTTTCTTCAAAATCGCCCGTAATCATTGCTACTTTGAAGTCTGCCGCTTTGGCTTCTTCTATTGATTTTTCTACATTTTTTCTTATCTCCTCGTCTATTGCCAAAAGGGCGTAAGAAAACAGTTTCTTTTTAGGTCCAAAAATAGCAACGCCAATTACCCTTAAACCTTCTTGTGCCAGGTGATGATAATTGCTAGAGAGATTGTGATCAATTTTTAAGTCACGACTTAAAAATTCTGGCGCGCCAATGTATACTTTCCATATCTCTTCCCCTTTTTCGAATTCTGCTTCGATATATCTTTTCTTTGAATCAAAAGGGCTTACTTTGATCGTTTTGTACTCTTTTTCCAGGACAACTTTTTTGAGAGATACTTTTCTGGCCAGCACGGCTACCGCGACTTCTGTTGGATCACCTGTTGGTTTCCAGCGGCCATCAAGCTTTACAACGTCTGCCTTAAGTGAAAGGTATGTGAGCCCCATGATTTTTTTAAGAAGATGCTCATCTTTTTGGTTAATTTCTTTTACGATTCCCTTTGGTTTATAACCCTCGCCTGTGACTTCGTACGCCTTTTCGTTAATCAATATTTTTCTAATTACCATTTTGCCTGTCGTTATTGTGCCCGTTTTATCAACAAGTAAAGTGTCCGCGTTACCCATTGCTTCTACTGCTGCCATTTGCCTTACGATAGCTTTCGCTTTTGCCATGCGCCACACCCCTTTAGCAAGAACTATGGTGACCGCAACGGGGAGTCCTTCGGGGACGATTGAAACAGTTAGACCAATTACGGAAGTAAGAATTTCAGATAGTTCCATGCCGCGGACAAAGCCGACTATGAGGACAAAAATTGAAACTCCAATCGCGGCTTTTGCAACGAAGTGGGTAAGCTGTGTGACTTTTTTGGCAAGAGGAAGTGGAACGTTAGATGTTTCAAGCAGACCTTTTGATATCTTCCCTAATTCGCTGTTGAACCCTGTCGCGACAACTACTGCCTCAGCGTATCCGGAAACCACGTTGGTTCCGGTGAAAAGCATGTTCTTCTGGTCTCCAACTGTAAGGTTCTGTTTTTCTTGAGTGCCAGAGGTTTTTTCTACGGCATAAGCTTCACCAGTTAAAACAGACTCATCTACTTTAAGACTTTCAGCTATGATTATTCTTGAGTCTGCAGAAATTCTGTCTCCTTCGTGAATTATAAGAATATCGCCGGGCACTACTTCTTCCGAAGAAACCAGAATTTCTTCCGAATCCCGCCGCACTAGTGCTTTATGCCGAGTTAGGCTTTGAAGTTTTTCGAGAGAGTTTTTCGCTTTCCCTTCTTGAATCGTGCCAACTACGGCATTTATCGTTATTACCAGAATAATAACGATCGCGTCTATCGCTTTCCCGAAAAACGAAACTAAAATCGCTGCAAAAATTAGAATGTAGATTAACGGACTTTTAAATTGCCTTAAAAATATATCTGCGAGCGTTTCTTTTTTCTTGGACGCCAGGATGTTTGAGCCGAACGTTCTGAGACGAGAAGCGGCTTGGTCGTAAGAAAGACCGCCGTCTTGGGATGTTGAGAGTTCATCCAAAACGTCTCTTGTACTTTTCTGGTAGTAATTCATCGGGCAGTAGAATCATTATACTTGGTTTTTATGTATAATTATTGACGGATGCCAAGGTTAATTTTTAAACTTTTCGTCTCCTTCTTTGCTTTATTACTTCTGGTTTTCTCGACTACAAATAGTGTTTATGCGCAGGACCAAAACCAGCAACCGCTTGTTCCTCCTTCGCAAGAGGAAATCTCGACGGCAAAAATTGTCGAGGTTTTAGAGGAGGGTGAAAAGGAAATTGTCGGCAATAAATATCCGTACCAAATAGTGAAAGTTAAATTTTTGGATGGGTCGGAAAAGGATCGCGAGACGACACTTGACCATGGTAAAAAGTTTTCGATAAGTCGGAATCAGACGGTAGAAGAAGGACAAAAGGTTGTCGTTATTAAAAGTAGTATCGAAGGCATTGGGACGGAATACCACATTATAGACAAGTACCGACTAGATAAGGTAATTGCGATTGTTTTGGCTTTTTTTGTTCTAGTCGTTGGACTCGCAAGGCTTAAAGGGTTGGGTTCTATTGTTGGGCTCGTGATTAGCCTCGCTGTAATTGTTAAATTAATCGTTCCTCAAATTTTAGCTGGGCGTGACCCGCTTGTTGTCAGCATCGCGGGTTCATTCGTTATTATGATCAGTACTATCTATCTTGCACACGGATTTTCCAAAAGGACTACCATCGCGGTTTCCTCAACACTTGTGACGCTTATATTTTCGGGCATTCTTTCGCTGATATTCGTTAATCTTTCACAGCTTACTGGGGGAGGAAGTGAAGACGCTTATTCTCTTCGGTTTGGGCAAACGAGCAACATTAATTTAAAGGGTTTGCTGTTAGGCGGAATGATCATCGGGTCGTTGGGTGTTCTTGACGATATTACGACGAGCCTGGTTGCAACGATTTCGGAAATTGCAAAAAGTAATCCGAAATTAAAATTCGCCCAGCTGGCAAAAAGCGGTTACAGGGTGGGTGTTGAGCATATAACATCCCTCGTAAATACTTTGGTTCTCGCATATGCAGGAGTTGCTCTTCCAATTTTTCTATTCATTGTTTTGAACCCTACGAAGCAACCACTGTGGTTTATATTAAATAGCGAATTTTTGGCAGAAGAAGTAATAAGAACTATGGCAGGAAGCTTTGGGTTACTTTTGGCGGTGCCAATTACAACAATTTCTGCCGCTTGGTATTTTTCAAGAAAAAAATAATTACTTTAATTTGTCTAAATTTTCGTAAGCCTTTTTAAACTTGGCTTCATCAAACTTCAACGCATAGAAGTTGTGGACTGTGCCTTCGGCTGTTTTTGCATTGATCACTCCCTCTATGCTGAAGAGACAATCTGGAAAGTCTTTTTTATTACCAGTAATCAAAATTGATTTCCCGCCAGAAAACATTAAGCGGCCAGTTAAATGAAGATCAACAAAGCTCGCGTTTAAGGCAACGTTATTTTGAGCATATATTTTGGAAATTAAAGGGGCGTTCTCTTGAATTTTCATGAAGATTGATTGATGATTAATGGCTGGCAAAAAGTAAGGTTTCGACAAAAAATCTTGCTTTAATCTCATTTGCTCAGGAAGAAAAACGCTTCTTAAAAACTCAAATTCTGTGGTTGCGTCTATTAACAACCAAGATTGTTTCAGTACGTCATATAGTTGCAGGAAAACTTCTTCGTCGTTAAAAAGCTTACCCAGAAAGTCACAGTCAAGAAAATATATTGGCTGCTTAATAAGTCTTGTAAACCTTCGCTAAAGAAGATCTTGCTTTCGAGGTTCTGGGGTTGGTTCATTCTCTTTAACGATTTTTCTATTCTTTCTTATAAGATCTAGGGGTTCTTCGAGAACACTTTGTTCGTCGTAAACCTCTTTTGTAGATGTTGTAGGATAATTATTTTCGATATGGGGTTTAGGATTTTTAGGAAAATTTGTCATGAGTATATTTTAACAGATTTTTCAATTAGGCTTTCAGGCCGATTTTATTCACTTCGGCGGAATTTTCTGGATACTTTTTTAGCCCCCCAATATGCTCCTCCTAACATAGCAGCGAGTATACTTAGGCCAACAACAAAATCCCCCGCAGTTACTTCTGTCTTCGGACTGGAAGGAGATGGACTTGGTGTTATTACTGAAGATTCGCCTTTCACTTCGGGAGACGGGCTTGGTGTAGGAGTCGGGGTTGGCGTTGGAACTTGAGTTACACTTGGACTAGGCGTGGCTTTAGGTGGAGCAACAACAGGAGTCGTGTTGGGTGTAATAGTATAGTTTGAAGGTGGTGGCGGTAGACTGCCTCCATGACTGTGGTATTCTCCGTAATCCAATCCCCAGTCTTCACAATTTGTTCTGCAGGTGTGCCCTCCCGAAGAATCGGTGCGGCCAGGGTGGGCATAGACAGGTGAACTGCTTATTAACAAAAGTAGTAGGGCAAGAACGACTCGTTTCGAATTTGTTGCTATCTGCTTTGTCATGGCAATGTTTCACAAGCAGCACCGTCACTATCTCTATCTAAATTGTGATAGTCTCCACTCGATCCTCCTTCGTTTTCAAAGAAATCTTGTGCCTCACTCTGATAGGTGAAGTCGGAACAATCATAATCACCAGTCTCTTCAAATGACCTTTCCGTCGTCGGATCGTCGTCTCTGTCAAAAGAATCTGCGCCATTCAAATTTTGGGGGTTACTGCAAGCGGAAAGGATTAATGCAATAGTAAAAGCTACAATTATTTGTTTCAATAGTTGGCAGCGGCGTTAGTATAGACTTTTTAGGGAAAAAGTCAAAATTTAACTGTAATTGGTAATGGCAGTCACAAAATAATGTCATTTTTAAACGGATTAGTTAAACTGAAGTAGCTGTGAAACTCAAAAAGAATTTTGTTTTTCTGTGTGTGGTTTTAACGCTAGGGCTTTTTATGCGCCTTTCCCGGATTCGAGATTTTTATATTTTCGAAGCCGACCAGGAAATAAATTCTTTCATCGTCAAGGATATTTTTATTGATCACCATATAAGGCTCATTGGGCAAATGAGCAGCATCGAAGGGATATTTCTTGGTCCACTACTTAATTATTTTCTTTCTCCTTTCTATGCAATTTTTGGTATGGACCCAATTGGAGGAGTGGTTGCTGTTACTCTAATTTCCCTTGCAACAATTGCAAGCATATATTTTGTGTTTTCTGAATTTTTTGACACCGTAACTGCGAGGGTCGCTACTTTTCTGTATTCTGTTTCTCTTCCAATTGTGTTTATAGACAGATGGGTTGTCCCATCTCAAGGAGTTTTTCTTTGGTCTATTTGGTTTATTTTTGCTTTACTTTCAATTCTTCGAGGCAATTTTAAAGCATTAATTTTGATTGGGCTTTTAGCTGGAGTTGCCTGGAATATTCACCCCACACTTGTGCCATCATTGCTTCTAGTTCCTGTTGCTGTTTTCCTTTCTAGGAAAAAGCCACATCTTCGAGAAGTAATAATTTCGACTGCCATATTTTTAATTTCTTCACTACCACTCTTGGCATTCGAAGCACGACATGGTTTTACTATGTTAAAAGCATTGGGGAAACTTTTTACTTCTTCTGATCCAGGGCTTCCTTTGGCACTGAAGTTAAACTTAGTCGTTTCGGGTTTTTCTTCCGTTGCAAGCAGAATCTTTTTCGAAGCCCATTTCCCGACTTTGGTAAATTTTGCTTCTCTGGTCTTGGTTGTCTGGTTTGTATACGCCAGAAAATTAATGGCCAAAAATCAATTTTCGATTATAGTAGGTTGGTTTTTATTAACTGTTGCTGCTCAGCTTTTTTCTAAGCGTGCAATCAGCGAATATTACTTTAATAATTTAATTATTCTTTCTCTTCTTCTTTTTAGCCTGACTCTTTCTTATTTACATAAAAAATCAAATAATCTATTGGTCCCAATACTACTTTCCTTGGTTTTAGTTTTTAACGTTTATTCACTTTTTTCTCGCGAAGAGAATAAATTTAATTACCTCTATAAAAAGCAGGTTGTGGAGTTTATTAAATCGGATTCGATGGCTCGTGGTTACCCGTGTATTGGCATAGATTACATCGCGGATTTTGGGAGAGCTGTTGGATTTCGTTACATTTTTTGGCAAAAGGGCCTTGTTGCCATTAAGCCGGATAGCGGTGCGCCTGTATACAAAATATTTATTCCCAGAGATGAATTGCCAGATGACGTGACCCCCCAATTTGGTAAATTAGGAGTAATAAGACCGGAAAGTGTAACTTTTAATAACACATCTGTTTGTACTGATCCCATAAATAATCTAGATTCTTTATGGGGGCTTACACTGTAGTTGTTTAAAATTAGATTGTTATGGAATTTCTAAAAACTTACACCCCAGTGCTTATGGTACTTGTTCTCTTGAGCTTTTTAAGATTTTGTAGAGTTTTGGATGTCCCAATATTCCTGGATGAAGCAACTTATTTAAGTTTTGCAGATTCGATAAGAAATAATCCCCACAATTTGTTTGTATCTTTTCCTGCCGCTGTTCTCCCAGTTTTACCTTGGTTTCTGGCATTATCTTATTTTATTTTCGGAAATGCCTTCAACATTTTTAATGTTGCGCGCATTCTCTTAACCACCACTGATATTATTTCCGCATTTTTTGTTTTTCTTATAGGAAGGGAGTTGGTAGACAAAAGATTCGGATTTTTATCTTTAATACTCTACATGCTGATACCTCTGAATTTTTTCCATGGGAGATTAATTATGCTTGAGCCTTTAATGGAAATGCTATTTTTAATTGGTTTATATTTCTTAATTAAAATTTACAAGAAAATTTATGATAAAAAATACAGCATTAAACTAATTCTTACTTCCGCACTATTTTTAAGCTTATCGTTTCTAACCAAACCCCTTGCTCTGGTTTCTTTCGGCTCTCTATTGTTTTTACCTCCGTTTTTTATCCTCAAAAGAAAAGTGAGCGTCCTAATGGCTATGATAAAAATGATTCCAGCCTTTTTTGTTTTTCTTTTTTTTACGCTTTTAATTTTGCCATTTGCGATCGTTATATTCCCTGGGTTTGAGAATTATCATGCTATTGGAGGAAATAATGATGTTGTTTTTAATTTCAAACAAAATTTATGGAGGTCTTATTGGTGGATTAAAGCGTATTTTCCGATTCCAATTCTTTTTGCTATATTTTTTTCATCCATTTTGGGTCTTTTTAAGAAAGACGTCTTGGTGGTTTGGTTTTCGTTATGGGCACTTTCTGTAATTCTTATAGACTCTTTAGTTGGGACAAAATTTTTCCCAAGACACTTATTTCCAGTAGCGGCCCCTGCTTCTTTTCTTCTTGCTTATCTAGTGTATGAAATAATGGCTCTGAGAAGATGGATGGGTTTTTTAGCATTAGGTTTTGTGTTGATCCCGCTTCTGCAAAAAGACTTGTTAATTTTGTCGGATGCTAAAAATTCGGGGCTGGCTTTAGAGGATAAGCAGCAGTTTTACGAAGATTGGACTTCCGGTGTAGGACTTGCGGAGATTGGTTCTTTTTTGAACTCGGTTTCGAGAAGGGAAAAAATTACTCTTTTTGTCGAAAACGATACTCTTTTAACATGGGCTTTACCTAATATTTATCTTGAAGAGAATGTCATTGTTTACCCCTTACCGAATCATTTTCCGTCTAGCTTAAATAATTTTCTTGAAAATAATTCTAATACCAATATTAATTTCATCCTCTTAAACAAAACGGCGGATGCGCCTGAAGACTGGCCCGTTTTTTTGATATTATCACAAGATAAGGGGCCACACCGGAAGATAAATCTATACAAGTATCACCAAAAATGACTAAGTCTGATCTTTACGAAATTTGGAGTAGGGTTCCTGTTGATTATTACCAAAAAGGTGTTAGAAGGAACCCTTATCAAAGAATTTGGCACGAGCGTAAGATTAGGAAGGCTAAAAGTATAATTAGGGACCTTAAATTTAAAAAGGTTCTGGATGTTGGTTGCGCAAGTGGTTTTATGCTTTCCCAGATAGCTCGTGAGTTTCCTAATGCAAAGTATTTTGGAATTGACGCGTATGACAAAGCTATTGAGTTTGCAAATAAAAAATATAGCCATATAAACTTTAAAGTTGGTGTTGCCGAAAAACTTCCTTATAAAGATGAGTCTTTTGACTTGATAATTTGCTACGAAACGATGGAACACGTGACACATCCCAAAGTGGCACTCCTTGAAATGAGGCGCGTTCTTAAAAAGGATGGGGCTTTAATTTTGGCCATGGATTCTGGGAGTTTACTTTTTAGAGCAGTTTGGTTTGTGTGGGAAAATACAAAAGGAAGAGTTTGGCAAGACGCTCATCTTCATCCGTTTCATCATGAGGAACTGGAGGCACTAATAAAACGCACCAAGTGGAAAGTTCGCAAAAAGTTTTTTACTCATTTTGGAATGGAAGTGGTATTTGTTCTGCAGAAATGACGATTTCTTAGCCGCTTGTACATGAACCCCAAAGCCCTTTTTTAAGATTTTGGGCTTCTTTTTGGGCAGCTCTTAATTTTTCCTGGTATTTAACGTCGGGCGGATATGAAGACGCGTAGGCAAATCCTTCTCTGACCATATATTCGTTGACGAAAACATCGTCAACGTACACATACCTTAAAAGTCGTTCGTATTTGTCTGTTTCGGATACGTCTTTTTCAAGCCTAACAGTTTTTCCTTCGACGAGCTCTTTATTTTTGCTTGACGCTTCTTTTCCATAACATTCAATACCTCTTTTTGGGTGGACAGTTTCTGGTGTGTCCATGCCGATATAACGGAGTTTTTGTCCTCCTTCTATTTCAATTGTATCGCCGTCAATAACTTTAGTTACAGTAACTGTTGCTGCATCGTGCACTTGCGGCAAAGGAGATTCCTGCGTTGACTGGCTCAATACTTCTTCGGGTTTCTGAGAGTTGAGGTTTAAATCTGATTTTGTGAATGCGTCAGCTAGAGTAATTATTGCAACTGCGATGATTGCTAGTGCGAGTGAGGATTTTTTGCGAATGGACACTTTTGTGATTTTATCATGCTTCTCCTTTGTAATGCCTCGTTTTTTGTTTTAAGATAGAGTTATGCCTAGACGCGATCTGCTGTACGCTGCTTCTGTTTCAATTCTCACGACTGTATTCTTATTTCCAACACTGATTAATACCGGTTCTCTGGACAAGTTGCCCTTGTCTCCGATTTTGATACTCGCTGCTTATCCGCTTTTAGCAACATTTGGGACTTTTGTTGCGTACTTTTTGGGTAAACGCCTCGCTATTCTGTGGCAATTTTCAAAGTTTGCATTGGTTGGAGTTTGCAACACAGCAATTGATTTCGGAATACTTAATTTACTTATACTCGTCACTAATATTACGAGCGGCGTGAGAATCATTCCGCTTAATATAACTTCTTACTCGATTGCGCTTTTAAACAGCTATTTTTGGAACAAAAGGTGGGTTTTTAGTGCTAGTAAGGGTAGCTTTCTCGCATTTGTAGCCGTAACTTTAGTCGGGCTGGGTATCAACACGGGGATTGTTTTTGCTTTGACTACGTTTGCTGATCCTATGTTTGGGCTAGATGAAACTTTGTGGGCGAATTTAGCTAAGGTTTTTGCAACAGTTATTTCTCTTGTATGGAATTTTATGGGGTACCGTATAATCGTTTTTGGGTCTTCAAAAAAGCAGGCAGCAGTTTCTTCTTAAACTACCTTTTTATTTCTCAAGAGTTTGTAGGAATTAAGTTTCTCGCTAACTAAAGCACCAGATCCTATAAGAACTACAAATAGGGTAACAAGCCAGCCAATTACAGGTATCGTTGTAAGAATTCCGTAAATTAACAGACCTGCAATAAGAGCTAAATAGTTATTTTCTTTTCCTTGTGCAAATCTAAGAATTATTCTCCCAACCGCGATCGCGACGAATAATTTTGCGAGGTAGAGGACAAATATAAAGTCGACAAGTAAGGCTAGAGCAATTGGGATGCCTACGATTGTAATTGTCAAAACAACCACAGCTAAAGGTGTCACGACTAGCGTCAAGAGTCCAACGCCAAGATTTTTCAGAGGTCTTTCGACTACGCTGTCCACAGTCCTTTCCGTAAAGTTCGGCAGGAATTTAATGAACAGGAGGCCGATTATAAGAGCTGCCAAAAAGCTAATTGCTTTGAAGATCAAGAAGGCGGCGCCTAGAGCTTTTTCTGCATCTTGCTGACTTTGCCTTTGAGGTACATTTTTAACGGTAGAGCCAGTGACTTGTGCTCCTTGTTGGATTTGCGCATCTTTTTCGCTCCAGTAATTTACATCGCCCTTAACTTGAGCTTTTGATGTTAAGGTTAACTGTCCTACGCCTGCAGTAATGTTGCTGCCAACCGTATTTCCGATTGTTGCGTCGCCAGACGCTAAGGTTATTCCTTTGCCAACTGGGGCAAAAAGACTAAAGCTTCCTGAAGCATTAACCACGCTACCTCCGATGTTTGCTGAATCGGTAAAATTAACTGCTCCTGCAGTGGTTGTTACGTTTCCCCCAATGTCACCTGAAATTATTACTTCCCCGCCAGCCGCTCGGACGTCATTTTTAACATTACCCATGATGTTAACGGAGCCTCCTGCAACCAGAAGGTCGCCGTTTACTGTGCCTTCAACGATAACGTTTCCACCAGCGGCGTATACGTCCCCATTAACGGTGCCTGCAATGGTAACTTTTTCTCCTGTTGCAAAATAATCACCTTCTATCGTTTCTCCTTGAGGTAAAAGCGCAACTTCTTGATGTACCATGTTTGGCGCGGCAAGAGCCGGAGTAACGAGCGTAAACAATGCGATTACTGTTAAAAATATGGCTGCTATTTTGTTTCTTGTCATCTTTGTCGTCTCTTTCTCGTTCAGAATAGTCCTTTGATTTTTACTTGTCAACACTATTATTTAGATAGGCTGCGACTTTTTTCAAAGCCTTTGAGCGGTGCGAAATTTTGTTTTTCAATTCCTGCGGCATTTCGGAATAAGTTTGTTTGTAACCATTTGGGATAAATATCCTGTCGAAACCGAATCCTCCCACGCCTCTGTCTTTTTTGGTGATCGTACCGCTCACTTGGCTTTTGAAGATCTTGAGGTTCTTGCCATCGTAAATCGCGATAGCCGCTGTCACAGTTGCTTCGGGTTTTTTACCGGTTGTGAGTTTAGCAACTCCTTCGGTTCCTAAAGTTTCAAGAAAAAATTTAATAAAAGGTCCAGGAAGACCTCTTAATTCTTTTATGTCAACGCTTACATCTTCTACAAGTACGGGTTTTTGGATTTTTTCAAATGCGGACTTCGCTTTTGCCGTAATTACCTTGTCAATATTCATTGACTGGATTTCGGGAATGTTGATTTTTGAAACTTTGTGATTCGTTCCCAAAATCGCGTTTATTTCGGCAATTTTGTTTCTATTGCTGGTAACAACTACCAAGTCAGAGAGATTCATAATTTAGAAACACCTCCACAAGCACAAAACAAGGAGTGTCTTGCTCTTCTAATGCACGCTCTGAGTGTCCTTGAACACTTAGACTCTGGCAATTATTTTGAAAATCAAGGATTTCGGTGACTCTGGACGGTAGCCTAGAATGCATTAACCTAATTTCAAAGAAAGTTTACAAAAACGGGGACCAATTTTCAAGAAGCCAAAAGGAACTAAATTACCTAAAGCCAAAACTCAATTTTATCTCCCGCAGGAAGCAGAACCAAACCTCGGATGGGCATCGCTAGTCCAGTAGTAGGGCAACCCCGGCCGACCGTACCACAAGCGCAGAAACGGAGCGCCGCCAGACTCAACTTGTGTGCCAGGTAGATCAACATAATGTTCTTTTAGTATATCGGGGTTGGAAATATAAAGGGCAATTCCATCTAAAATTGTTGCTCCTCTTTCATCGTCTTCGAAATTGAACGCAGATTATATAGCTACTATGGGTTACTTGTCAAGCTCATTCGTATTCTATTGTTGCTGGTGGTTTTTGGGTGATGTCGTAAACAACGCGATTGACCCCTCGAACTTCGTTGACGATTCGGCTGGAGATTTTTTCCAGAACCTCATGTGGAATTTTGGACCAATCGGCGGTCATAAAGTCTGTGGTGTCTACAGATCTAAGGGATACGATATAGGAATAAGTGCGGCTATCACCCATTACGCCTACAGACTTGACAGGTAGAAGGGCTGCCAGTGATTGTCCTACCTTATTATATATGTCATGGAATTTAAGCTCTGAAATGAATATTTCATCGACTTCTCGCAGTATCGAAAGTCTCTCTTCTGTCACCTCACCTAGGACTCTAATCGCGAGGCCTGGTCCTGGAAATGGATGGCGGTTTGTAAAATCGCGGCTAATGCCAAGCAGATTGCCTATTTTTCTTACTTCGTCTTTATAGAGGTCGCGTAATGGTTCGATGAGCGTGAGCTTTAATCCTGAAGGCAGCGTAACGTTGTGATGGCTTTTGATTTTGTCCGCGTGTTTAGATGTCTGAGCAGATTCAATTCGGTCAGGGTAAATTGTTCCCTGACCTAAAAACTTAACATTGCCGATTTTCTTGGCTTCTTCTTCTAATATTTTAAAGTAGAGCTTGGCGATAACTTTCCTTTTTTCTTCTGGGTCACTTACGCCTTTTAACCCTTTGATGAACCTGCTACTTACGTCTGTTATTTTGAAATTCTTAAAGCCTACGGTTTTAATAACGTTTTTAAGGTCGGAAACGTCATAATTCCTGAGCAAGCCGGTATTTATAAAAACCATATGAAGATTTTTGGGTACTGCTTCTTTTATGAGTATCGCCGCGACAAGAGAGTCTACTCCACCTGAGATTGCCATCAGAACTTTTTCGTCGCCGATTTGGTTTTTGAGATCGGATACGATTTGTTCTTTTACTTTTTTGATTGTCCAATCACGATTGGCACCAGAAACACCAAAAAGAAAATTGCTTAGGATTTCCTTACCTTTTGTTGTGTGAGAAACTTCTGTGTGGAATTGAATTCCAAAGAAATTATGTTTGAGATTTTGTATTGCAGCAAATTTGGCGCTTTGAGTGGATCCTATTGCTGTGAATCCTTGAGGCAGTTTGCTCACCTGGTCTCCATGAGAGAACCAAACAGTTTGTGGGCTTTTTAGGTTTTTAAACAGTGGAGATTTTGAAATTTTTAACTCGACCTTACCAAATTGTTTTTTGGTGTGCGGAACTACTTTACCCCTCAGTTGATATGCCATTAGTTGCTGGCCATAACATATACCTAAAATCGGCAACTTGAGTTTGTAAATTTTAGGATCGATTTTTGGCGCTCCTTTTTCGTAACAAGAGTAAGGGCTACCGGAAAGTATAATTGCTTCGGGATTTATTTTTTTTATTTCGGTAGGAGATATTTCCGGTGAAACGAGTTCACTTTTAACATCTAGGTCTCTTATTCTTCTTGCAATAAGGTGGGCAAATTGCCCACCAAAGTTAACAACAATTACCATAGTCTTTAGATCAGCTTACTGAGCGCATCAACAATCCGTTTCTGGGGATCTTCTGTCGTGTCTATTTCTAATTTTTCGCCTGTTAACTTTTCGTAAACTTCTATATATCGTTTTGCGATTTTTATAATGAGGTCTGGGGGCATTTGTGGGATTTTACCGCGTCCTACAAATCCTTGCTGGCTAAACCAAATTCGCATAAATTCTTTATCGTAATTTTCAACCTCTTGTCCCTTTTTAAACCTTTCTTTGTAAGTTTCTTTGCGCCAATATCTGCTGCTGTCGGGTGTATGAATTTCGTCTATTAGTGTTAACTTTCCTCTTTTGTCGAGACCGAATTCGTATTTTGTATCCGCAAGGATAAATCCGGCATTACCAGCAATTTTGGTTCCCCTTTCAAATAATTTCAGGGCTACTTTTTCGATTTGTTTCCAAATTGCAGGAGAAATTATTTTTTGCTTGAAGATTTCTTGTTTTGTGATTGGTTCATCGTGGCCTCCTTTACCTGTTGCTCTGGTCGTCGGGGTAAGTACGGGTTTTGGTAGTTTTTGATTTTTAATAAGCTTGTCAGGAAATTTAATTCCGTAAATGATTCTTTTTCCTTCTGAGTATTGCTTCCAAAGAGATGTGTCTGTTACCCCAGTGATGTATCCTCTCACGACAATTTCAATGGGTAGTGCTTGAGCTTCTGAAACTAGCATGACGTTTGGATCGATCACTCCGATCATGTGGTTTGGAATTATGTCTCTCGTTTCTTCGAACCAAAACTCCGAGAGCTTATTTAATACTGCGCCTCTAAATGGCACCAACCCTAAAACTCTGTCGAAAGCGGAGATTCTGTCGGTTGCAATTAAGATTCGCAAGCCATTTCTGGTGTACCAATCGCGGACCTTACCACTGTTTCTCTTGCCGAGTTGAGGTACCTTTACTGTGCTTACCTCGCGGCCTATGTTATTTTTGATTATGCTATCTGAAGTCATTTTGCTAGCTGTAAATATTTTTTATATCCTGAGTTTTCTAACTTTTTAGCTTTCTCTCCTACTGTCTTTTTCATTTTGGCTTTGTATCGAGTTAGCTTACTACTTAAATTTTTATTGTTTGTTGCCAGAATTTCGATCGCAAGGAGGGCCGCATTTGTCGAGCCATTGATGGCAACTGTTGCAACAGGAATGCCTGGGGGCATTTGAGCTATTGATAAAAAAGAGTCGATGCCATCCATTGTTTTCGTTTTGATAGGGACGCCGATTACTGGAAGAGTAGTAATGGAAGCTGTCATTCCCGGTAGGTGGGCCGCGCCGCCCGCGCCGGCTATTATTACTTTAATGCCCTTTGATTTTGCGCTTCTTGCGAACTTGTACATTCTGTCCGGGGTTCTGTGTGCGGAAACCACGGTCAGCTCATAGCCTACGCCAAAATCATCGAGCACAGTAGCTGACTCTTTCATTATTTCCAGATCCGAATCGCTGCCCATGATTATCGCTATTTCTTTTTTCATATTGTAATTAGTTTTCTTGCTTTTTGTGCTTTTGCCAGTGCCTCTTTTACATTTTCTCCAAGCGCGGTTACATGCCCCATTTTGCGTTCTTTTTTAGTCTGGGCTTTGCCGTAAATATGGACAAATACGTTTTCCAGTTTTTGAGCAGATTCGATACCTTTGGGCACAGCAGGAGAATTTCTTGTGCCCAAGATGTTGACCATGACGGCCGCGGGACTTGTCATTTTAATCGATTTTAAGGGTAATTTACAAACAGCTCTTACGTGGTGTTCAAACTGTGACGCGTTAGTTGCTTCTATGGTGTAGTGGCCGCTGTTGTGAACGCGGGGAGCAATTTCGTTAACAAGAACTTTGTTATTTTTTGTCAGGAACATCTCTATCGCGAAGACTCCATTGCCCTTCAACATTTTTGCCACTTTTCCGGTTATTATATTTGCCTGTTTTTTGACCGTGTCGGTCACGCGAGCGGGGGCAATTACGATATGGCAGATGTCGTTTTTCTGAATTGTTTCCACAAGAGGATATATTTTGGTTGTTTTGCCGCTTTTGACGACTTGAATTGCAAGTTCACTTTTAAAAGGGACTAGCTTTTCGACATAAAGGTCGCGAGTACCTAATTTTAAGAGAGCCTTTTTAATGTCTGACTCTTTGGCAAGCCTCGCGTTGCCCCGTCCGTCAAATCCGTGATGGCGCGCTTTTATAACGAGAGGAAAGCCGAACTTTTTCGCTGCGCGTTTTATATCATCTATTGTTTCGACAGATAAAAAGTCTGGTACGGGTACATTGGCCTTTTTTAAGATTTGTTTTTGGAGATATTTATCTTGGATTATTTTAAGAGTTTTGGGTGAAGGGTGAATTGATTTGCCGGCACCTTTAAGTTCCACGAGAGATTGGGCATGCGCCGACTCAATTTCGTATGTTAAAAAATCAACGAGACTTGCAAGTTTTTTAATCATCTTTGGGTCTTTGTAATTACCCACAACTTGTTTATCTGCAATTTGCCCGGCAGGGCTTTGGGGGGTGGGGTCCAAAACGACAGTTTTTATGTTTAGATTTTGGGCGGCTTGGACCAACATTCTGCCCAGTTGGCCTCCGCCGATTATCCCTAAGCTGCTTTTTTTATTTTTTGAAGTAATATTTCGCATTTTTCTTTTGCAAGTCCTATGTGGGTTTTATAATCAGAAAGTTTATCTATATCTTTGCTATTTAAATACTTTGTAATCTTCTCGTCTTTTTTTAAATTTTCAAAAAGGGGATTTGTTCCAAGCCGGTTATTGAACTCATAAGCGACAAGGGCGTGTTCGCGTAAAACTTCATGCATTTCTTGTCTGTCGGCGCCTCTTTTTGTCGATTCTAGTAAAATGAGCTCAATCGCGGCAAAGGGGCCGAAATTCTCCAAGTTTTTTTCAATATTTTTTTGGTTAATGACCAGGCCGCTTACAATTGATTTGGTTGATAATAGAATTTCATTTGTTGCGAGAAATGCGTCAGGTAGAACTATTCTCCTGGATGCGGAATCGTCAAGGGTCCGCTCCAGTAGTGAATTTGCTGCATTGTCCCAGGAGACTTTCGTAAGAGATGCAACATATCTTGCGAGTGAACAAATTTTTTCTGCAGTTATTGGGTTTCTTTTAAATGGCATTGCGGAAGACCCTACCTGCTTCTTCCCGAATGGTTCCATCCACTCTCCAAATCCTGCGGATTGCATGATTCTTAAATCAAAAGCGAATTTGCTTGCGCTCTGCGCGATGGATGACAGCAAGCTTAAAATTAGAAAATCCAATTTTCTCGGGTATACTTGTCCGGTGACGTCAAACGCTTCAATTCCGAGTTCTGACATCACATCTTCCTCGAAATTTTTTGCCTTACTTCCAAGTAATGCTACATATGACGCATAAGTTCCAACTGCTCCTTTTGTTCCTTTGCCTTTAACGTTTTCTTTAACAAAGTTAAGTAGTTGTAGGTCGATTAAAAGGTCCTGAGCATAAAGTGTGAACCTGTAACCCAATGTTGTTGGCTCGGCTGGCTGCAGATGCGTGTAGGCCATACATACCAGCTCTTTATATTCGCTTATTTTTTTGGAAAATTCGGCAAGAGCTTGTTTTAATTCTGTTTCGATTATTTCCAAAGCAGAAAGTAGAATAATTGCATCTGCGTTGTCTTCTATGTCCTGCGATGTGGCGCCAAGATGGATTTTACCTCCACCAATTTTTGATTGAGCCGCGAATGTTTTAAGCTCGGCCATTAGATCATGTTTAATTTCTGCTTCTATTTCGTGAGCTTTTTCTATGTCGATTTTTTGTGAATTGTCTCTTATATCCAAAAATTCTGCTTTTGTAAGAAGACCTGCTTTATGCTGAACTCTGGCGATCGCCGTCCATACTTTGCGCCACGTTTTTCTTCTATTTATTTCGGAGAAAAGTTGCCGCATTTGGTCGCTGCCATAACGCCAGGAAAATGCGGATTGATATGTGTTGAAATTAATTTCTGTCATATTTTTGATCTCGTCATTCTGGAGACCGAAGGTCGATAGAATCTAAACGATTGAGATCCTATTCGTAGAAAAGCTCTGCTTATCGGTCGTTTCACTCCCTCCAGGATGACAGTTTTACGTTGTCACCTTCTTGAGTTTCCCGCTTCTGATTGCTGTTTTTATTTCCATCGCTACGCGCCTCCCCATACTTATGCTTTGACCAAATAAATATCCACTGTAAGGAGTCGCGAAGATTCCGGGAGAACCTGGCATCCTAGGGGAAACGTCGAAAACAACTATTTCCTTTTTGGGTGGCCCTGGAGTAATGACGGATTGCAAACTGAACGGCCCAATGACCCCTGGGGGGTACATATTTTTTGCAGCCGCAACAAATTTTTCCCCGGCTTCAAATGCCCCTTCCAGCATTGATTCGAGAGTGGTAACTGCGATGTGTCCCGCTTCTTCGTATTTGATGTCGAAAAACTGTTGATCGTTAATGGATAATTGTTCGCTGGCCGGAAGTTTAAGAAACCCTTCAAGATTTGTTTGGCGTCTGGTGTCAGTTCCGATCAACTCAAGTCGATTTAAAATAGGGGAGTAGAAAAAATTAAAATTCACTTGAACGCCCAGAACGAATTCTTCAATCGTTGCAGCGTCTAAATCTTTTTTAGTTATTTTTCCTTCTTTAATTAATATCCTGGCTCTTTGCTGATATGAAGTGGGGGAGTTAGCTAAAAAGAAGGCTCTCTCGAAGCCTCTTTGCTTTTCGGGAACTTTAACAATTACTAATCTGTCGATCTCTTGCGGATTTTGATAGATCTTGGGAAAGCGAATAACAGCAGTTTTTAAAATGTCATATTGATTTCTTTCTTCTGTTCGCTCTTCGGCGCGGAGTAAAAACCTATTTCCAAATATTGGGATTTTAAAATCCTTCTCGATTGCGTCATAATCACCGATGTAAACCTCGAATGAGCGGTGGGGGATAAAAATTGCATTTTTGGCCTTTAGAATTTTCTGGAATCGGGGGTCTAAAATATCTTTAAACTTGTCGACATATAAAACTTCGTCCACACAGCCCGTAGGTCCTGAGCTTGCCGAAGGGCTTCTGCTAGTTGTCTTAAAGTACTTTGCGTAAGTCTTGTCTCTCCCCTCCTCTACTATTACAATAGTTGCCAACCCTTCGTCTTTAGCTCCTCGGCAGACGTCTAAAGCGCTATGGCTTCCTATGACTGCTACCGCTACCCTAGCCATAGATTACCTCGTTTCTTGCGGGTCCGACACCGATAAAATCAACCGGCACACCCACAAATTCTTCAATCTTCTGGATATATTTTTTGGCGTTTTTGGGAAGGTCGGCAAATTTCCTGACTTTGGTGATGTCTTCTTGCCATCCCGGCAGAGTTTGATAAACCGGTTTACATTTTTCAAGTTTGTCCGCGTCGCCCGGAATGTATCCTACTTTTTTACCGTTTAGCAAGTAGCCTATGCAAATTTTAATTTCGTCAAATTCGGTTAAGATATCTAATTTTGTTACGGCAAGATGTTTTATGTTATTTACTTCACAAGCTGCTTTTAATAGGACGAGGTCCAGCCATCCAGGGTCTCTGACGCGGCCCGACGTTGTTCCCACTTCCCCACCCTTTTCTATAATTATTTTTCTTTCTTTGCCCTTTATTATTGTCGGCATTGGGCCCGCGCCTACTCTTGTCGTATAGGCTTTTGTTATACCAATTGGGTGGTTAATAACAGAAGGGTTTAAATCGAACGACCGTAGAATCCCAACTAGCCCCGGGTTGGAAGAAGTAACGTACGGGTACGTACCCGCGTCGATATCAAGAAAATATCCTTGGGCGCCTTCGAATAGAACGTTTTGCTTGTTTTTAATCGCTTCATTTAATATTTCGTTGGTATCAGCAACATAAGGCTTAATGATTTTTGCGTAGTCGGTAAATTTTTGGTGAATTTCGCGGTAAGAAAGTTTTAGGTTGAAAAACTTATTTTGAACCGTGAGTTCTTCTTTTAATTTTTTAGCAAAATCGGCACTTACCAAGTCTTTAACCCGAAGACCAACTCTTTCGGTTCTGTCGGCGTATGCTGGGCCCACTCCCCTTTTCAGCGTTCCTAATTTGGAACTTCTCATTTGTTCTCGAAGCGCGTCGCGGAGCTTATGCCACGGCATAACTAAAGTTGCCCTATGATCGATTCTTAAATTTTTCCAAGAAACGCCAGCAGCTCTAAGTTGCTCCAATTCGTCGTCGATAAGCGATTCCAAATCGACCAAGACGTTTTTGCCAACTAAACATTTTGTTTTTGGGTTAAATATTCCGGAGGGCATTATATGAAGAGCAAAAGTGCCAAATTCGTTTTTGATCGTATGGCCTGTATTTGATCCGCCGTTAAATCTGGCAACAACGGCTGCCCTTTGTCCTAAATCGTCAATAAGCCGTCCTTTACCCGAGTCTCCCCAATCGACTCCGATTACGGCAGCAACACCTGACCAGTTTTTTAAATTATTACTTTTCACTAAATTTTGTCATTCTGGAGACTGAAGGTCGATAGAATCTATTTGACCCTATCGCTTCGCTCCAGGGTGACGGTAATATTAATCTAAAATTTTGTTTAACTTTTTTGTTCTAATCGCGTCTTTTATTTCCATTGCGATTCTTCTGCCTGTTGAAACGGGTTTATCCCAGTAAAGGGCAGCGTATGGTGAACCATTTATAAATAAGTTAGTTCCAGCAACTATTCGGCAGGAGATTTCTATTATAGAAAATTTTTGCTCCGGAGTGATAATCGTCTCAAGACAAAATGGGCCCCATATTCCCTTTTTCATTAATTTTTGCGAAGTTGCCACAACTCTTTCCCCCATTTCGAACGCTTCTGCAAGAAGCGACTCTCGCAGAGTTAACGGTGAGTTTCCAACGACGACGAACGACGGTTCTATTCCAAGACCTGTTTGGTTTTGGACTGGGATTCGCCCTAGAGAGTCTACGTTAGACTCGTATCTTTTGTCTATTGATAAAATCTCGAGTTCTTTTGATATTGGGGAATAAAAATAATGAATATAAAGAGGAACGCCGATGACGTACTCTTGGACGATAAACCTTTGTGGTTTAAACCCTTTTAGACGCCTTAGTAACTCTTTTTCGTTTTTTGCAAAAAAGTACCCTTCGCCTCCCGCTGCCCCAAAAGCTTTAACAATTACCGGGCTGTCTATCTTGTCTCCTTTTTTATAACGCTTTGGGACTGGAATGTCTGATTGTATTAGCCACTCTCTTTGCATTTTGCGGTCTGATTCCCAGTCTAAAACTTCTTTATTGCCAAAATAAGGAACTTTCATTTTTTTGTTTTCGTCTATACCCAGATAAGCGACAAAAGATCCGTGAGGAATTATGATGCAGTTTTCTTTTATTAAAGTTTTTTCTACTTGTGGAAATTCCGCGTATGTGGGGATTTCTATTATCTTGTCGATGAAGTTAAAGCGTTTGTAGAGGTCTAGTCTGTTTGAGGTCGCGACCAGAACTGTTTTGAATTTTTCGTCGTGTGCGCCTTTTAAAATTTGGAGAGCAGAGTGGGAACCGAGAGTTGCTATTTTGTAGGATTTTCGTCCCGCCATCTTTGTATTCTACAGACTCTGAGGCTAAATTGCAAAAAAGGCGGCGGCTAGAACAAGGAGGATATAAAGCAGAGACCAGGGGATAATTTTTTTAATGATGTGCCTTTCCTTTCCTTTTAAGTCGACTGCTGTTTGGGCGGCAATAATGTTTGGGATTGAAATCATATTTCCTGCTGTTGCGCCTAGAAGCTGCAATGAAAGGATAATGGAAATATTTATACCTGCTTGTTCTGCGGCATGAGCTTGTGCAGGGCCGAAAAGTAAGTTTGAGACCGTTGCGCTTCCCGCGATAAATGCGCCGAATGCTCCTATAAATGGCGACAAAAGCGGCAGTAGGGGTGTCTCTAAGTTTTTAAAGGCTTGGGTCGCTAGCTGGCTGTTGACCATTACTTGCATTAGCCCCACAACTAAAAAAATTATTGTTGCAATATAGGGTATTTTGACGAAAGCTTCTTTTGCGCCTTTAAAGACGTCTCTTAAAGTTAAGCTTGATACAGCAATAATGACGACTGCCGATATCAAAAATATAGTTCCGGGATTAAAAAGGACAAAAGTATGAGAAATGTTCTCGTTAATTTCTGCCGTTAACCTCAGGGGTATAAGTTTCGCAATTATCAAGAGTGAAACAAGTAAAGCGTAAGGCATTAAAGCTTTAGTCGGCGAAATCCTCACTTTGGGTTCTGATGGATCTTTAATTTTGAAGTCATTATTGAATTTAAACAGTCCTAATTTTAGGGCTAAAAGAACAACCGCCGTTCCGATGGTGGCTCCCGCAATTGATGGAAATTCCAACCCCAGATATAAACCAAAATAATAAGGAATAACAAAACAGAGTCCTGAAAATATGGCAAAGGGCGAAGCTTTTATAAAAAATTGCCACACTGGTTTCTTTAATGCATAAGTAAGAATTGCCAGTACCATAAGAGGCACAAAAACTCCAACTATTGCTCCTAACTCAACAGTGTTTTGGGCTATTTCTTGCATATTAAAATTATGAAAACCTATTTTAATTGGAGTTCCTACCGCACCGAAAGTAACAGGTGCGCTGTTTGCAACTAGTGCGATAACCACTGCCCAAATCGGTTTTATTCCTGTTCTTAATAAAAGATACGCAACGATTAGTGCCGGGATTCCAAAGCCGGCTGTGCTTTCCAGAAACGCTCCAAAAAACCACGCCAATAAAATTGTTTGTACTCGGATGTCTGGTGATATTTTATGCAGGTATGTTTCGAGGGAAGAAATTACGTCCGCTTTTTGCATTAAATATAAAAAGGTGAGAGCACCGAAAACAATTAACACAATGTCGAGCGAGACAAAAGCGCCTTTTAAGAGGCTTGAAAGAATAACTTGATAGGACGTATGTAGATAAAACGTGCTTAAGATTATGGCAGCAAACAAACTTATGAGTGCTGATATTTTTAGCTTGTTTTTGAAGAGTAAAAGGCCACCTACAAGTATTAATATCGGCAGAAGCGACAAAAAAGTTTGCACAAAATATTTTAACAAATAATTATTACGAAGTTAACCGAGGGTTGCGATTTTGTAACTTTTTCGTCCCGCCGCCCGAAATTAAACTTGCAAGTCTTAATCTTTCGCTCATCTTAAATCTAGTGATTCGGATTTGAATGTAAGATTTTTGGGCAGAATTTGGACTTCGCGCGGGCCCTTTTTGACATAGCCTGCATTGTAAATTTTTAACTTTTGAGACTTTGCTGCAGTTTCTACTTTATTCAAATCTTTTGGATTTATAAAAATACCGAAGCCTGCTCCCATATTAAAATTTCCATACATATCTTTCTCGCTTATTTGACCTTGCTCTTGCATGAACGTGAATTCTTCCTGAGGAGTTGGGATCATTTCGATTACATATGATAATTTTTTTGGATGGCGCATAATTTTTCGCCAACCGTGTCCGGTAATGTTGACCATGTAATGAATGTCTACTTTTTGATCGAACAATTCGTCGATAAATTTAGCATATATAATCGTTGGTCTTCTTAGGGCTTCGCCAAACATTTTGCCGCTTGGCATAGGTGTTGCTAGACCTTGAGGTAATTTTTTCGCAATTCTTCTTGCGAGCGTTAAACCGTTGGCGTGAATGCCTGACGATTCCAACAGGATTATTAAATCCCCAGCTCCTAATTTTTCCCCAAGCACAAGTCTTGATTTTGGTCTGATTACGCCAGTGGCAGCACCTGCAAGTTCGATTGTGTTTTTGTGAACGATATTGGTTAAGGTGGGCGTCTCTCCCCCGCCCCAGGTTGCCCCAGCCAGATTACAAGCACGCTTCCATCCTAAGAGCAATTCTCGGACTCTTTTTTTATCACTGAACCAGGAAGAATGACCCACCGCAAAATATGCATTAATGACTTCGGGCTTTGCGCCAACGGTAATTAAATCGTTTACTATCATTGCTACTGTGTCCTGCGAAATTACACTGTAGTAACTCTTACCGGTAATTTTGATCATCTCATCTTCTACAATATTTTTAGTACCGAGTCCTTCTATAACAAATGCGCGGTAATGATCGCCGCAATCGTAGACATAGGATGATTCTCCTCTTGATTCGGGTACTTCTTTTTCTTTTAGTCTCAGGAGGTTTTTGGCAGTAGATTTTGCCAGTTTTTGCGCACTCTTTTTGACAGGATCCATTGCTCTATAAGAGACTCCTGATTTTTCGTAGATGTCTCGCGGTGTCATATTTGTTTTTGCCATGATTGTCCGAAATTGCCAAGACTTTTTGATGCGAGTTTATTGGCAAATTCTGCTGACCATTTTAACGATTTGTCTTTTAAAATCCCCTATAGAAATCCCGCGGCAAACGTATCCCCTGCCCCCGTTGTATCTACGATATTGTTCACTTTATGTCTGCCCGTTAAGAACTGCTTTTTGTTTGTGGTAATTAAAGCGCCTTTTTTGGAAAGAGTGCAAACTACAATTTTTGGACCAAATTTAAGTAAATAATTGCTTCCTGCTCTTGGAGGTTTTCCGGTTAATTTTTTAAGTTCATGCTCATTTAAGAAAATAATATCGCTCTTTTTAATAATGGGTTTAATTTTAGTTTTAGCTCTTTGAATATAAAAGCCGCTAGGATTAAAACTAATCATTGGGCCTTTTACGCTTTCTAAAAAATCTAGGGTTTTATTAATACCTTTTTCTACATCGACAACAAGTGGCGTAATGTGAACAATCTTTGCTTTGTTGATAAAGTTGTAATCTAAACTTGAAAAAAAGTCTCTTTCGTGTTTATTTTCTTCTGACAAGAATGTTCTTTGTTTGCCTACTCTTGTTAGGATACAAGGGCACATCGGTGTTTTGCCGGCTCGTAAGATTTTTGTTTTTTCTAGATTGATATTTTTTATCCAATAATCGCCGTCTTCATCTTTGCCAATTACTCCAAGATATGCGCTTTTAGTTTTTAACGTGTATAGCGCTGATAGTGTATTTGGCGCAATTCCCCCAGGACTTTTGGTTGTGGGTTTAAGATGTTTTAAGATCTCTTCCCTGGTTATTTTCTTTTCGGAGAAAAGGAAATCGTCTTCGGGGTTTAAGTTGATGCTTTTTAAAAAGTCGTTATTTGTTTCGAAAAAATAATCGGTGTAGGCAGATCCGATTCCAACTATGTCTGCCATATTTTTTTGGGGGCAGGAGAACTAATCACTACTATTAGTTGTGAAAGCATATGCTATGACATTTGAGTGGCTAACTCTTACCATTAAGTCTGGGTTGTCTCTATGATGAATAACGACCATTTCCTCTCCTGTTACTACTACTCTGTCGGGCTCAACATATTCCCAATTTGCAAAAGTTTTGTCGGGCGATTTAACAACAACAAGATGATCAAAGTAGCCACCAAAAAGTATGCCGACTTTGCGGTCTATTTGGTTACAAATAACTGTGATTTCTGCAGGGGAAAATATGTCTAGTACTTTTATCTCGCCTCTGTTCAAAGTGAAATCTCTTTCAGCTCTGTTTTGACCGATGAGTCTGTCTACTTCTACAGGGGCCATATTAATTTTTAACAAAAGGTAGACTTATCTGTCAATAGAGGGAAACTACTTTTCGTCTTTAAGGTAGAGGCCGAGGACGCCGAGGACCCCCGCGACGAGGAAGAGCTGAGTTGGCGCAAGAGACGTGAAATCGTTTTGGGTTACCGCTTCATACGCCGCCACCATTATGACAACAACTGTTGCCGCGATTAAAAATTGCGACAGCGGATTATTTTTAGACCTCTTTGGAAGTAGCTTTTTTGCCATACAACATTATAATTGCATCTTTTTGCTTCTTAGTCAATCGGTTTGAGTAAATAGTCTAAATTTGGTAAAATACGTAGACTTTTGGGAAGAAGGGCGATTAGGTTTGGAAGAGGGGCAAGCCCCCCTTCCAGCTTTCCCCCACTCGGGGACGGCTGGTCGATAATTTTTTATAATTCCAGATCAGGAAAGTCCGGACAGCAGGAATCAAGGAACGGATTTTTGATCCGACGCGTAAGCGCTAGTTTCTTGAGTACCGAAAGGGAAAAAGGACGGGTCCTGAATTGACAGGATTCGAGAGCCACAGTGACGAAAAGATCCTAAGTCGTAAGATATGGATTGAAAGTGAAACGGTCTCCTTCGTTCTGCTTTTGCAGAACTTCGGCGGACTAAAGGCAATCCTTCTTGCTGCAACTCAGAATTGAGCCGCAATTACCATGATTCCGGGAGGCTCTAAGTAGAGGCATTCTGCATAAAGCAGAACGGAGTGACATTTACATCACTTCGAGACAGATGATCGCACAAACCCCACGTCGCTAAAGCTATGAGGGGTGAAACAGAATCCGGCTTACTCTCTTCCCAAAAGTTAAACTTCTTGAAGTTCTTCTTCCAGTTTTCTGTCTTCGACTAAAAACTCTTTAAAAATAATTCTTCCAGCGACAAGCAGCGGGATTGCTAGAAATGCTCCCCCGACTCCTGCTAATTTTGCCCCAATCAAAAGCGCGATTATAACAACAGTCGGCTGAAGACCTACGGCTCTGGACATAACCATTGGTACGATAAGATGATTTTCCAGCTGTTGAACCACCAGGAAAAGCGCGGCAACGCCAAGACCGACGACTGGAGAAATTGTGAGACCAACTAAGATTGCAGGAACGGCTGCAATAATTGGACCAATAATTGGGATTATTTCCAAAATTCCGGTAACGAGCGCAAGGGGCAGCGCGTATGGAATCCCCAGAACCCTCAAGCCAATATAAGTTATTACTCCGACAATTATGGAAAGAGTTAATTGTCCCCTAACCCATTTACCTAAGCCGCCTTCAACTTTTGCGATTACGTCTTTTACTTTCTTTTCTTGTCTACCGGAAAACGGGGAAGCGATAAGTCTGACGACGCTTTTCCACTCCAAGAGAAGGTAGAAGGTAAACACAAGGAAAGTTACTATTAAAAATATGCTAGAAAGTATTGCGCTCGAGATTGCGATTAAATTGCCGCCTATGGCACGAGCTTGAGATGCAACTACGCTGGAAACATTTTCTACCGGTATTTTGTTAAATATAAGGAAGTCATTGATTGTGCCAGTTATTTGTGGAAGCTTTGTAACGAATTCTGTCGTTTGAGATATTAATGGTGGGAAGATAATTCCGATTGCAAAAGAAATCAATGCAATAAGTATTACGTAAACGATTAATACAGAAAGGGCTCTCGGGACCCTTCTTTGTGTCAGGTATTCAACCGGGCCAAGAAGAGCAGAGAGAAGAATCAATGATATAAAGATGAGGATAATTATTTCTCTTATTTGGACAAGAAACCAAAGTCCGATTAATAAACTTACGGCGAAAATTATTGTTTTATACGAAATCTCGACTCTAACGGTTCTGTCGTCTTTCATCTATTTGAAGTATATATCAGCTTTGTGTGTGATCGCAATTTTTTCATCTAGCTTATTTTCCCAACCTTTTTGACTGATATCGAAGAGTTCGATTGATTTAAACTTATTAAACCAGGTTTTTTGTCGGCGGATAAGGCGGTGTAGGTCTCCTTTTGCAAGGTCGACTGATTCTTCTTTCGACGTTTTCCCTAAAATATAGTCTGCAAGACGCCTGTATTCCAAACCAAGCGAGTTAATCCATTCAGGGCTAATCCCGCCTTTTATTAGACTTTGAATTTCTTCAATCATTCCATGCTCAAGACGAGCCTTGAAGGATGCGTCGGCTCTTTTAAAAAGAAAATTATTAGGCGCGGTGAGACCGATGATGAGCACTTTTTCTGTCATCCTGGAGCGTAGTGGAACGGAGCGATGGGATCTAGATTCTATCGTGGTCGATGCCACTCCAGAATGACGACTTTTGCTTGGCGTCTCTATGGATACCTCTATAGCGCGGATGAGCCGGCGTGGATTTTTTCTGTCGGATTCGTTCATGGACTTTGCCTTTTGAGGATTTAGTTTTCCTAACTTTAGATAAAGCTCCTGCCTTGATAACTTTTCCAGTTTTGCGCGTAGTTTTTGGTCAGCTTTTATTCCTAGCGTGTCCATACCGTCCACAAGTGCTTTGATATAAAAACCTGTTCCCCCAACAACAATTGGCATTTTTTTCAGTTCAGTGATCTGAATTACTGAACTATTGGCGAATTTTAAAAAGTCTGCGACCGTGAATTGTTTGCCAGGTTCTATTAGATCGAAACCGCGGATTTTTACTCCGTCAACGATCCAATAACCGTTGTGTTTTTCAACCTTAGATTTAAAGCTTACTTTACCGGTTCCGATATCTAGACCTTTATAAACCTGTCGGGAGTCGGCAGAGATTAATTCACCGTTTGCACATTTGGCTAGTTTTATTCCAAGATCAGTTTTGCCGGTTGCCGTCGGACCATATAGTACCAACATCGTAGATTTGCCAGTTTTCATCTAAATGAATTTGTGGGTACTTTTTAAAATAGCTTTCATTAATACTAAAGAATGTTTTTTCATGAGGACCAATTGTAACGTATTTTATCTTGTATTTTGAAATTAATTTTTCCGCTTCCTCTCCCCCAAGATATATTGTTCTGATGTCTTGTGCCCTTTCTTGGTAAGGCAATCCGTGGGTCCAGGCCCATCCGTGAAAGCCCAATAGTGTGGTGCGGCCACTTAACGCTGGAATTGGGTGATTGTGGACGGGAGCGGTTACAAAGATTGCATCTTTGTCTGTCAGATTTTTAGTTAAAGATGCAATTTCTAAATCATTGTTCGAAAAAATTTGGTAACTGCTTACGGGAGTAAAGGTGCGGAAGATATCTATTGACCCCGCCAGTATTGTGAATATAACGATAATAGCTCCAAGTATTTTTCTGTTAACATTTTCTGAAAAGAAATTTTCGTGCAAGAAGAGTGCGACGACGATGCATGATGCGAAAAACCAATAGAGCATTATCTTGCTGTTATCAAATTCCCAGGGCTGGAATATAAAAATGTTAGATAAGAAAAATATAAATAGAAATGGTAGATAAAGCAAAAATAGGTTTTTGTACTTTTTATAAAGCCATATAAGAGACCATATTAGAAGTGGCGCAAAAAGTCCTAAATTTTTAAGCCAAAACCAGATTATATTCTCTGCGCTCGTCCAACCGGGGTCTATTCTTATAAACTTTAGGGCATTACTGCTTTGGGAAATTGACGAGAAGAGTACAAATGACAGAATTGCTGATACAACTGCGAAGGTTGCCCAGCTTTGAATAAGTTTAGATTTCTTCTTCGCTGTCAAAATGGAGGCCGGCGCAAAGAAAAGCGAAAGGAGAAAAATTACGAAAAGACTGTGGGCCTGAACTATTGGTAAAGCTCCTGTTATTAAACCCGCTTGAGCAAAGGGTATGAGTTTAACTTTTTTATGTCCTTTAAAAAGCAACAGTAAAACAACTAGAGTCATTGGAAATGCAATTAAGAATCCTCTTTGTGGAAGAAAGTAGGCTAGCGTAGTGTTTATAAACCAGTATCCACTTTCTTTAATATCGGTGTATTCACCCGGTAAATTGCTTAAAAATTGGAGCGGTAACTGGGCAGATTTTAAGAAATCCGAAAAGAAATAGTAAAAACCGAATCCGCCGTTAACCAAGAAAAGAAGCAACGTTAAAAATACGGTACCTTCACTTTTGGTGAATTTATTAATAAAAAGTCGTGAGGTGAAGATTAAAACGATACCTGCTGTGAAAGTTGTTATAAAAAGTGCAAAGTCTATACTTGATATTTGTGCGATTTTGCTCGTTATAAGATCTGCAAAAATGGGATAGTTAGGTTTCGTGCTTGCAAAAATAGG
Organism: Candidatus Curtissbacteria bacterium; assembly: GCA_024654445.1. Taxonomy (NCBI): domain Bacteria; phylum Candidatus Curtissiibacteriota; species Candidatus Curtissbacteria bacterium. Next base: position 59,507 of record JANLHP010000017.1, read on the forward strand.
GCTTGATATTGTCAGGCTATTCGTCTCTAGGAATCTATTAATAAGGCCAAGATGAAAAACTAAATCGCCGTAAAGGTTAACCTGACCTACATACCAACCATCGCTTCTTATTTGGAGCATCTGTCTTGCCAGGTGAAAAAACAGAAATCCAAAGAAAATAAATGTGAATGCTGGGAAAATCTGAATCGATTTTCGCATACCACATATTATATACTCGAAAGATGAACAAAACTTTTCTCTACGTCTTGATTTTCTTAACCTTAGTTTCCTTTGTAATTCGTATCTACCGATTTACATCTCCAGGCAAATATTACTTCGACGAGGTGTACCACGTTGTAACAGCAAAGGCATATTCTCAAAATAACCCGGCTGCTTATGATCCGTTTGCACCACCACCCGAACAAGGCACTGCTTACGATTGGCTTCATCCTCCTTTGGCTAAATTAATACAAGCCGGGTCTATTAAGGTTTTGGGTGATAATCCTGTGGGCTGGAGACTTCCAAGTGTAATTTTTGGGACAGCAATTATCCCGCTAACTTTTATCTTGGCCACCCTGCTTTTTGGGCCCCTGGTCGGACTTTTTGCAGCTGCTGTGATTTCGTTTGAAAATTTAACTTTTGTGATGTCGAGAATTACGATGAACGATGTTTTTGTGGTGGTCTTTATCTTGTTGTCTTTAATATTCGCTGCATTCTACGCAAAGGCAAGTAAGTCGATGCATATAATTTTAAGCAGCATATTTTTGGGACTGGCAATTTCTTCAAAGTGGTCGGGTGTTTACGCCATTCCTTTAGTTTTTGGATATTTGTCTTACATTTCTTTCAAGAAAAGGCGGTGGGACACAAAACTTCTTTTAACGCTACTTTTGCCCCCTCTTATATATCTTTTAAGTTATGGACAGTTCTGGTTGCAAGGGCATTCGGTCCGCCAGTTTATCGATCTTCATAAGCAAATCTTGTGGTATCAGAACCGCCACGATTTAGTTCATTCTTATGGTACTACCCCAATTTACTGCGTACCGGAAGGTCTTGGTGGTCAGAAGAGTTTATGCCCTTGGGTTTTTGATGCCCGCGGGGTTTATTTCTCTTACCATGAACAAGGCGGAAAAGCCGAATACATCTATGCGCTCGGAAATCCCTTAATTTTTTGGGCCGGGTTCGTTGCTTCTTTCTTTTTAATCGGAAGGTTGGTTGAAAAGAGGGATAAGCAAAGCTTTTCTGTGAATAAGCAAAGCTTTGCTTCGAAAAAAAAGCTCGCCCTTGTACTTGCTGCTTACTTTATTTTTTGGGTGCCCTGGATATTTAGCCCAAGAATAATGTTTTTGTATCACTACCTTCCAGCAATTCCATTTCTTTCAATCGCTCTTGGGATAGTTCTTTCTGATATTTATAAAACACGTCGAAGTTATATTGCCGTATTTGCGTTAGTTGCATTTGCTTTGGTTTTCTTCTATCTATACCCAATTTCCTCAGGATATCCAATCGAGATCAAATCGATTGGTAGGTATATGTGGTTTGATAGCTGGCGATAGATATTTAAGGAGACAACCTACGGTTTTCTCCTTAATATTCCTCTTTCCCTAAGAGGACAATTTTGAACTAGCAAAAGCTAGATTCAAAATTAATTTTAGGTGCTTAGTGAATAGCAGAACGAGGATTTGCGTTTTGGTTTATTAGAGAATCGAGAATTTGGAATCTTCGATCTTTTTCCTTGTGGGTTATGTTGTCTTCGAATGCTTTTGTGGCTGCTGTATTGGGTCTAAGTGAATATTTGTTAACGTAAGCATAGGTAAAACCAACTTCCTTGGCGAGCTTTACTGTGTTTTCGAATTGTTCTTTGGTTTCACCCGGAAAACCGACAATTATGTCTGTTGAAATTTGAGCGTCTTTGACTTTGTTTTTTATTTTTTGGGTCAGCTTAATGTACTGATCTCTTGTGTACCATCTGTTCATTCGTTTTAGAACTGAGTCGTCTCCGGACTGAACTGCAAGATGGATGTTTCTGTCTACTTTGGGATTCTTCGCGATAGTTTCTATAAGCTCATCCGAAAAATCCCAGGGATTAGAAGAAATAAACTTCACTTTTTCGATTCCGCGAGTTTTGCAAACTTCTTCCAATAGATAAGGAAAAAGGGTAGGTATTCTGTATCGTCCCAAATGTTTTACCATCACTGGTTTTACCTTTTTACCATTTGGAAGCAAATAACCTTTTTGAGCGTTTTTGACTAAATCTGTTCCATAGGAGTTAACGTTTTGACCTAAAAGCGTTACTTGGCGACAGCCGAGTTTTGCTAGTTCATCTATTTCACCAAGAATGTCTGCAAATGGTCTAGAGACTTCTCTCCCCCTTGTGAAAGGGACTACGCAGAATGTGCAGAAATTGTTACAACCATTAGAAATTGGTACCCAGGAATGTTCGACCGTATGTCTCAGCGCCGGGTAATCAAAGCCGACTTCTTCGAGCGGTAAAAATTCGTCGACTTCGGGCATACGATTTCTTAAGGCTTTTAAATACTTTCCAGTTTCGTCTCTCGCTGCCATTCCAACCATACACCCAGTAATGACGATTTTGGGTTTTTCTTTTCTATTTGCTGTTATATTTTTGACCAAGCCCGTTACTCTATCTTCTGCGCTTTGACGGATCATGCAGGTATTAATGACAACAGCGCTTGCGGTTTTCATTGATTTTGCAACCTTGTACCCTCGCGCTACGTAGTAGCTGGAAATCCTTTCGCTGTCAGCTATATTTTGCTGGCAACCAAACGTCTTAATATAAAAAGTAGAATCTTTCATCGCTTGAAATTTTAGCACAGAATTAGATGATTTTGGGAGCAAAAATAATTATGCCGATTGCGGCTGCGGCGACTGAAAGAATAAGGACCGCGCCTGCAGCACAGTGCTTTGCAAGCCTAGCTTTCGGATGCTCGTCTGGATGTAAAATGTCGCATGTTTCTTCGATTGCCGTATTCATTGTTTCTGCAGAAATGACTGCTGATATTGTTAAAATTAATACTAGCCATTCTAAGGGCGAGACTGTGTAGAAAAGACCCAAAACAACAACGGCAATTGCAGTTATTGTATGAATTTTGAAATGTGTTCCTTTTTTGAAGCTGTACGCTATTCCTTCAATTGCAAAAGAGAAGCTTTTCACTTGATGGACTAAAAATGAGTCTCGTTTTACCATTATTTAATTATACATAGCGGCACATATCTGGCAAGCTATAGGATTTGGCTACGTTGACTTTTAGCCTCGAAAAGAGTATATTTCGGCCAGAAAGAGTAATAAAATGACAGAAAAAGATACAGAGAGACTAGGAACTGTTGTAAGCAACAGTAATGACGACGCCGTCAAAAAAGCGAAGTATGATTCAATACGCGATGAGATTCAGGGTATTTTCCCAAAACCTCCAATAGACGCAGAACTTTCTGGCGTAGAAATACTCGACCCAAGGACAATAAACGGATCTCACGTTCCATCTACGGTGAAATCTAGTTCATTGACTACCCCTGAACAGGTTGGCGATCATGAGTCTAAAAAGGGACTTATAATTTTTGCCGATAGAGCTGCTAGATTAAAAGCTAAAAGGAAAGCTGCTTGATTCTTCTTAAATTATTTAATTAGTCTTCTGAGAGTTTTTCCGGCTGTGAAGCCGGGGAGTTTGTGCCCGCCAATTTGTATGGCGTCGCCGGTTTGGGGATTGCGACCTTTCCTGGTTTTTCGATTTCTAACCTTGAACGTTCCGAAACCCGTAATTACAACTTTATCACCTTTTGCAAGTGATTCACGGATCGTTCCAAAAACAGCATTGACTGCGTCAAAACCCGACTTTTTGGTTAAACCTACTTTTTTGGAAACTCTTTCGGCAAGTTCGTTTTTCGTCATAATTTTCCCCTATTTTTTAGGAAACCTTGCGGTTTCCTTTGACAGTCTTACAAACTAGAATTATATTCACTCAAGCTAAGTTAGTCAATCACTTTGCAATATCGACTGCCCTTGTTTCACGAATAACTGTAACGGTTATCTGTCCGGGGTATGCAAGCTCTTTTTCTAATCTTTCTTTAATTTCGTGGGCGAGAATCACGATCTTATCATCGTCTAAAATCTGCGGATTAACTATAACTCTTACTTCTCTCCCTGCTTGAATTGCGTAGGCTTTGTCGACACCTTCGTAGTTCATGGCGATATTTTCAATTTCTGTAAGTCTCTTAATGTAGTCCTCTACTGCTTCATGGCGCGCACCTGGTCTTGCGCCAGAAACCGCGTCTGCGATATGAACGATAATAGATTCGTTATGGGAGAAAGGCTCGTCTTCATGATGCTGAGCGATACAATCGATAACCTGTTGAGGGAAATTCCATTTTTTGGCCAGCTCCACACCTAGCTGCACATGAGTCCCTTCTTTGTCTACCTGAGTTTTTCCGATATCATGGAAGAGGCCTCCAGTTGCTGCAATTGTACTGTTTGCCCCTAATTCTTCTGCGAGTTTTTTAGCAATTTTACCGGTTTCCAAAGACGCGATTAATTGGTTTTGGCCGTATGAATATCGGAATTTGAGTCGACCTAAGGTGTCGAGAGCTTCCTGGGGTAGATTGTAAAGGCCAAGCTCGTGAGCGGCTTTCCTTCCAGCTTCTGACATGTCTTCTTCGACTTGTTGCCTTGCTTTTTCTACGAGCTGCTCGATCCGAGTTGGTTGGATCCTTGCATCTTTTACTAACCATTCGAGCGCCATTCTGGCAATTTCCCTTCTTACAGAATCAAAGGAAGAAAGCCTTACTTCACCTTCTATATCACTGTCGAGTTCAACGTCTACTCCAGTCGCAAGTTCGAAGGCGCGAATGTTTCTGCCTTCTTTCCCGATAATTCGGCCTTTGATATCGTCTGATTCAAGCTTTATTGTGCTAACCGTGTATTCCGCGACCCAATCAGTGGCGCCTGCCATCATGGAATTTATTAAAATTTCTTTTGCTTTCTCATCTGCCGATGCTTTAATTTCCTCTTCGGCTTCTTTAATTCTTTTTGCGATTTCGCTTTTTAATTTTTCTTCTGTATTTTCTAGAATTATTTTCTTGGCTTCTTCGGATGTAAGGCTGGTTACTTTTTGGAGTTTTTCAGAAAGATCGTCTCTTAGTTTTTCGAGTTCTTTTTCCTGCTTGAGAATCGCTTGGGTTTTACTTTGGAAACTTCCTTCTTGGCGAGACAATTCCTCGATCTTTGATTCTAGGGATTCCTCTTTTTGGGCAATCCTCTTTTCAATTTCGAGGGATTCTTGCCTAAGTTTTCTGGCTTCGTCTTCCGCGGCTTTTTTAATGCGGAAGGCTTCGTCTCTTGCGTCCTGAACTATGTTTCTTGCGTGTGATGATTGATCGCTATTGCCTCCTGAGTTTCCCACAGAAACGACGACCTTTTTGGGTTCATTCACTTGGTCTCGTTGATCGTTATATTGAGTTTTTTTACCAAAAACTTTAGCCATTTAATTGTGAGAAATGCAAAATATTTCCTGCTTCTGAGGAACTGGTGTAAGTTTAAATACGAATGGAGAAAGATCCCGTTTGGTAATTCATTTTTCACACTTACAAAAATGCTATTTCTCTTTCTTTAATTTAAAATTCTAGCCCTTTTTCGGTAAATTTGCAAATATTTCGCGGATTATTTCTACGCTGAATCCTCGCGCCCCTAAATACATATACACCTTTTTTTTAAGATCTAAATTGGAAAGATTTTGCCACCTTTTGATCTTTTTTTGAATAGCTTTTTGGGCAAGTTCCAACTCGTTAACTGCACCTTCTAACATCTTCGCAATCAAATCTTCTTCGACGCCTTTGGCTTTTAATTCGGATCTTAATGCGATTTTCCCTTTTGGCTTAGAGCGCATTCTTGATTCAATGAACCACTTTGCAAACTGTTGGTCGTTGATGTATTTGTATTTTTTTAACTTTTTTATGACAATTGCTATCTGTAGACTTTCTTTTGCTTCATGGAATTTAATTTTTTGTCTTAGTGAAATCTTTTTTATCAAATAATCTGCAACTTCTTTTTCGCTTCTCGGCCTGTACGATAAAAAGTGGGCGGCAAGGTCTGTAAGCCTCCCTATTTCTTCTTTGGCCAAGATATTTGTTACGTCTTCTTCGGTAATGTTTTTACCGATTTTTAAGTTGTGTTCGAAAACGGCAATTTCTTTAACTCCAAAGGCGAATTTTCCATCGAGGAAAATATTGAATCTCTGGGGGTTTTTCTTTTGAGGTTCTATAGAAGTTATCTGTGGCACAAACAGATTTACACTTGAGGTGATTCTCCTGTTAATGACTCTAAAATTTCGTCGTCTTCGCTTTCGTGGTTTATGACTTTTGTTGGCTTAATCCCTGACCCTTTTTTGACTTTTGCCCAAATTTCTTTTTCTAGGCTTTGGGCTTCTTTTTTATGTTCAGCAAGATATGCCTTGGCGCTTTCTCTACCTTGGCCAATCAGTTTTGTGCCGAGGCGGAAAAATGCGCCTGACTTGGAGACTAGCCCAAGTTCTACGGCAACATCCAAGAGTCCCGCCTCTCTTGATATGCCTTCTTCGGCCATTATGTCGAATTCTGCAATTCTAAAGGGAGGAGCAACTTTATTTTTGACAACTTTTACTCGATGCCGGCTGCCGATTACTTTGTCGCCTTCCTTTATATTATCAATCCTGCGAATATCAAGCCTGACAGAAGAATAAAACTTGAGAGCTCGACCACCCGGAGTCACTTCAGGATTCCCAAACATGATGCCGATTTTTTCTCGGAGTTGGTTAGTGAAAATGGCGATGGTTTTGGATTTTGAGATTGCACCAGTTAATTTTCTGAGGGCCTGGGACATTAATCTGGCCTGAATTCCCATTACGGAATCGCCCATCTCGCCTTCTATTTCCGCCCTAGGGACAAGAGCTGCAACCGAATCGATAACTATGACGTCGACTGCCCCAGAGCGAATTAATGTTTCTGTTATTTCCAATGCTTGTTCACCGGTGTCTGGTTGAGAGATGAGTAGGTCTTCAAGATTAACGCCAATCTTTTGGGCCCATACAGGATCGAGGGCGTGTTCGGCGTCGATTAACGCAACGTTGCCGCCATTTTTCTGCGCTTGGGCAATTATAGAAAGGGCTACTGAAGTTTTTCCGGAAGCTTCCGGGCCATAAATTTCAATAATTCTACCCCGGGGCAAACCGCCAACGCCGAGGGCGAGATCTACTGGAATTATCCCTGTGGAGATAACCTCTATGTCCCATTTGCCTACAGATTCCCCCATCTTCATGATGGAGCCTTTCCCATAGGCTTTTTCTATTTGGGAGATGGCAGTTGCGATTGCTTGTTTTTTAGCGTCGGAACTCATTTTTTGAAAGGTAAGGTTCGGAGCAGAGTCAAATCAGGGTTATTTTTACTACAGTTAATCCTAAAATACAATAAGCAGTTTTACGAGTGAGAAAATTGCCTCGACGATATATAATATCCCCTGTTAGGGGAGCAGTATAAAAACCTTCTTCGCTCGCAGTATTTGATAATTTTACTGCTCGCTTGAAGAACTTTGATTTTTCGCAAGCGAAAAAGTAGTGGCAGATTTTCGGGGTGTAGTATAGTGGTAGTACGTACGCATGGGGTGTGTATAGTCTCGGTTCGATTCCGAGCACCCCGACATAGCTGTCAAAAAGTGTTGTATCGGGATTCGATTTCGAGCGAAGCGAAGAAATATCAGGTGAGCTTGCGAGAGCTGATATTCTCCCCTCCCCGACATCTTCTTATGTTTGTGGTTGACTGCTTTTATAAAAGCGCATATCATTAACTTGAAGTGCGTAAGCTGCTCTTATTTGTATTACTATTGATTTTGGTTGGTGTACCCCTCATTTACTTTTTGTATTCAAAGGGATACCTTAGTAGATCTGATTCTTCGCAAGTTACCAGTCAACTTACTCCGGGCATAGAAGGATTTGAACTCATACAGCTTAACTCTGTTGGAAATGTTGAAGGGACATTACATTCATCAAGAAACTATGACGGAAAATGGTTTAGGCACAGTGTGTCGGGGGAGCTCCCGAGTCCTCCAGAGGGAAAATTTTATGAGGCTTGGTTGGCGAAGGGGAATTTATTTCTTTCAACTGGTGAACTTTATCCTGAAGGAGCCGAAATGAGAATTGATTTTCGAGATGATATAGATCTAACAGATTACAATAAAGTTGTTGTTACTCTTGAAACTAGGTTAAATGGTCTGGATGGAAAACCTGAAGAGCATATTTTTGAAGGAAATTTCTAATATCGCTGGATTACTTCTTCGCTCATTAAATTTGCTTTCCATAGGATAAGTTTGAGAAACTATGTAGACCTACGAGGTGTTTTTTTTATGCCTAAAAAGATAAGAAAAAATAAATTGGACGTTCTGGAAGGATTCTCTTTCCAACTTACTCATTGGATTGGTACTCCATTGTCTATAATCTTGCATACTTTATTATTCATGGGGATTTTTGCGCTCTCAATTTTTGGTGTCAGCACAGATAAGATTCTACTCATTTTGACAACAGCTGTATCGCTTGAAGCAATTTACATGGCAATTTTTATTCAAATGACGGTTAATAGAAATACTGCATCCCTGGAAGCAGTTGAGGATGAAATCGAAGATATCCGGTGAAAGTTGAAGAAATATCTGAGGACATCGAAGAGGATGACACGCAAGATAAAGCAATAATGGCAACGCTAAATCAAATAAATCAGGGTCTCAAAAAGTTACAGCGAGATATATCTTTGCTCGTTGGGAAAAAATGATTTGAGCTTTATCGCTTTGGAGATTGTTTCCCTTTTCGCGCTTTTTGCGCGTTTCCGTACTTTCGTCTTTCTTTAACTCTGGGGTCGCGTGTCAAAAGATGAGCTTTTTTAAGAATCGCTCTATATTCTGGACTCGCCGCACTCAACGCTCTTGATAGTCCAAGTATTATCGCGTCGATCTGGCTGGCTTTGCCTGAACCCACAACCCTGATTGTCGCGTAAAATGTATCGTTTGTTTTAGTTAACCTGAAAGGCTTTTGCCACATGCTTTTGGCGACTGCTGACGTGAAGTATTTTTCTGCAGGAGTATCATTTACAAGTGTCTCTCCTTTACCCGTAAAAAGTCTTATGCTCGCAGTTGCTTCTTTCCTTCGTCCGTGCACGGAAATATATCCGGGTGTTTTTTTGTTTGTAGTTATTGGCGGTGATGCTACCTCAGTTGTTTTTAATTCGTCGTTCATTTTGGTTTAGAAAATTTATCTTGAAAAGGGTTTTCGGAACCAGGAAAAATGTAAAGTTTTTTAAGCATACCTCTTGCTAATTTATTTTTCGGTAACATTCCTTTGACTGAATGCCTAATTAACTCCTCACTTTTTTGGCTTCTTACTTGTTGTGCAGTTTTAACCTTAAGGCCGCCTGGGTACCCTGAATGTCGATAATAAGGTTTATTAATTTCTTTCTTTCCAGACAGTTCGACTTTCGCTGAGTTAACCACAACAACGTTATCTCCACAATCCATATACGGCGCGTAGTAAGGTTTGTTTTTACCCATAAGGATGTGCGCGACTTCTGTGGAGAGTCTTCCTAGTATTTTTCCTTTTGCGTCTATTTGGCGCCACTCTCTTTTTATTTCTGCAGCTTTCGGGTTTTTCATTTCTTTTTGACTTCTGTTGACTTTGGCTTGGCAGATTTGGTCGTTTCTGTATCTACCGGTTTTTTGGCTAGAGTGGCCGCCCCTTTAGCTGTCTCCGGTTTGCTAGCCACGACAGCGACTTTAGGTTTTTCGAATTCTAAAATCTCTAGTCTTGCCATCGGAGAAGAATCTCCGGTCCTTGTATTTAGCTTGATAATTCGAGTGTAACCACCCGGTCTCTCTTTAAAGCCTGGTCCAATTTCCCTAATTAGTTTTTGGAAGGCATCTCGACTAAGAGTCGCGGCCAGACGTCTATTTTTGGATAACTTATTTTTAGCCGCAAGTGTAATGAGTTCTTCGATGTGGCCTTTTGCGAACTTCGCTTTTGTCAGAGTTGTCGTAATTTTTCCAGACACAAGTAGAGCGCTTGCTAAATTGTTCGTAAGCGCCTTTCTTGCGTTAGTATCCCTTCCAAGTTTGCGTCCAGAGTTTAAGTGTCTCACTTTGCCTCTATTCCTTTCTCTCTAAGCTTTTCCTCAACGAGGGAAATCGATTTAGGACCCATATTTTTCATCTTTAAGAGTTCTCTTCTGTCTCTGTCCAGAAAATCTCCTATCGTTTCTATCTTTCCCGATTTAAGACTATTTGTGAGTCTTACGGGAAGGTCGAGTTCTTCAAGAGAAGTGTTTCTTAGTTCACCAGTTACTTCAGTAACTTGTGTTTCTGGGACCTCTTTTTTCTTCGCCTGCTGAGGTTCGTAAATTGTTGCAAAATGATCTACCAAAATCTTAGCTGATTGTCTTAGTGCGTCTGACGCTTTTATGGTTCCGTCCGTTGTTATTTCCAGTGTTAATTTGTCAAAGTTTGTAACCCTTCCGATACGTGTTGCTTCTACTTTGTAATTAACATTAATAACGGGTGAAAAATTGGCATCCAGAGGAATTAATCCAATTTCGCCGGTTTTTCTCTCTGTTGCAAGAGAATAACCACTGCCGACTTCTGCAACCATTTGTACGGAAAGTCTGCTCTTGCTGTCTGCAAGATGTGCGATAGTCAAATCGGCATTGACTATTTCTACGCCTGCGCTTCTTTCAATATCGCTAGCCTTAACTTCTTTTGGACCTCTTACATCAAGAGATAATTTAACTGGCTTGTCTGAAGTTATTTTTAATCTTACTTTTTTGAGATTAAGAATAAATTCGACAATATCCTCGGACATTCCGGAAAGGGTAGAAAATTGATGACGAACACCAGCTATTTTGACTTGAGTAATAGCTGCGCCGGAAAGAGAACTTAAGAGTACTCTTCTGAGGGAATTTCCGATTGTGTGACCATATCCTTGATCTAAAGGTTCAATAATAAACTTACCAAAATTTGGTGTTTCTTTTTCTGTTTGGACTTCTATCTGTGATAAATCAAGCATCTAATTCACCTCCTTTTTTTAATTTAAGGGACAACCTACGGCCTGCCTGTCGGCAGACAGGTTTTCCCTTAATATTCCTTTTCCTTTAATGGACAAAATTAAACTGGCTAAGCCAGATTTAATTTTAGATTTTATGATAGCTCTTTCCATAATTTTATCTTGAATAGAACTCAACGATTAATCTTTCGTTTACTTCAACGTCTAAATCTTCACGTTTGGGCATAGCTGCAACTTTTCCAACAGTAGCTTTTCTTTCCAGCCACGGAGGAAGTTTCGCATCTTTTGTGTCCTCTATCAGTTTTTTAATGAAATCGAGGTTGGCAGTTTTTGTCGACAGAGAAATGACATCACCAATTTTAACATTGAAGGATGGTATTGTCACTTTCTTTCCGTTGACTAAGACGTGCCCGTGCGAAACGAGTTGCCTTGCTTGACTTCGGCTTGATGCAAGGTTTAAGCGATAAACGACGTTGTCGAGTCGGGTTTCCAGAATACTAAGAAGTGCCTCGCCGGTTGCGACTTTCTTGCCCGCCGCCATTTTATAGTACTTGGCGAATTGTCGTTCTAATATGCCGTACATTCTTTTTACTTTTTGTTTTTCTCGCAACTGAATTCCGTATTCGGAAAGCTTTCTTCTCATCTTTGCACCGTGCTGACCTGGAGGTCCTGCATTTTTTCTAGTAACTGGACACTTGGGTGAACCACAAAGGGCAACGCCTTCTGCTCGACAAAGTCTATGTTTTGGTCCTGTATATCTTGCCATTTTATGCTCTTCTCCTTTTTGTTGCTCTTGGCCCGTTGTGTGGAATCGGCGTTACGTCTGCAATCATTGTTATATCCAGACCGGCAGACTTGAATGCTCTAATTGCTCCATCTCTCCCCGGCCCGGGACCTTTAATATAAAGCTCGATTTTCGTGACTCCGAGTTCTTTGGCTTTTTTGGCTAGGTTATCAACTGTTGAAGTTGCAGCATAAGGAGTCGCTTTTCTTGCGCCCTTAAATCCGGATGCCCCAGCAGATCCCCATAAAACAGTATTACCGTTTTCATCGGTAATTGTGATTATGGTGTTGTTGAAAGTTGCAGTAACGTAAGCCCTTGCAGTGCTTAAACTTTTTCTACTTCTTTCTTTTGGCTTTGATTTGGTTTTTGCTTGTGCCATATATTATTGCTGTTTAGGTGGTTGGTTTGTAACCACTTCTTTTCTGACAGTTCCTATTGTTATTCGTTTGCCTCTTTTGGTTCTGGCGTTGGTTCTGGTTCTTTGTCCTCGTGCCGGTAAATTTTTCGTGTGTCTCGTACCCCTGTAGCTTCCAATTTCTTGCAACCTTTTAATGTTTCCTTGAACTTCGCGCCTTAGGTCGCCTTCGACTTTATATTCTTCAAGCGCTTTTTGCAACTTGCTTACTTCACCTTCCGTTAAGTTCTTCGTTCTTGTGCTTGGGTCTATTTGACATTTAATTAGAATATCTTTTGTCACCTTTGGCCCAACTCCATATATATAAGGAAGGGAGGCTTCTATTCGTTTTTCGTTTGGTAAGTCTACTCCTGCAATTCTTGCCATGTTATCCTTGTCTTTGCTTATGACGAGGGTTAACACAAATTACGTAAAGGACCCCTCGTCTTTTGACGATTTTACAATTTACACATCTTTTTCTAACGCTTGCTTGAACTTTCATACACTTTAAAGGGACACCTACGGTTTCCCTTTAATATTTCCTTTCTCTTTTAGTGGACGATTTTGTACTGGCAAAGCCAGATCCAAAATTAATTTTATATTTTAAACTCATATTACCTAAGTCTGTACGATATTCTCCCTTTTGTTAAATCGTAAGGCGTCATTTCAATCCTAACTCTGTCTCCGGGAAGGATTCTTACATAATGGATTCTCATTTTTCCGGAAAGATGGCAGAGAACAACCTTGTCTTCTTCAACGCTTGGCAGCGATCCTCTTGCGATTTTAACCCTAAACATTGTGTTGGGCAGAGCTTCAATTACTTCTCCTTCGACTTCAATGATTCCTGGCTTCATGACTTTTGATCCGAAACTGTATTGTACATAATTTAAAGATACGGCGTCAAGACTATAGGGCCACTTTTTGTGACTGCTATTGTTTTTTCAAACAACCCTCCGAGCGATCCGTCTTCAGTACTTATGGTCCAACCATCAGATTCCATCATTATATTACCAGAGCCTTCAGCGTAAATCGCTTCGACTGCAAGCGTCATACCTTCTTTAATTTTTAGTCCTGTTCCTTCTTCCCCAAAACCTGGAACCATTGGCTCTTCATGAAGTTCTCTACCAATCCCGTGACCCGTCAAGTTTTTTACAACAGAATACCCAGCTTCTTCTATATTTATTTGCAATGTCGCTGAAATATCTCCGATATGATTGCCTGGCTTTGCCTTTTTGATGGCTTCCTCCAAAGCTTTCCGGCCAACTTCTAAAAACTTTTCAGTGGACGGTTTGACTTTGCCTACCGGAACAGAAATAGCCATGTCACTATGGAAACCTTCGTAAAGTGCCCCTGTGTCGATGCTCAAAATATCGCCCTCCTCTAATTTTCTCTCTGTTGGTATGCCATGTACCACCTGATTATTTATCGTAATGCACGTCGCCCATTTGTAATCTTCGACTGTCGGAAAGGAAAGTTTCGCTCCATGTTTTTCTATTTCGTCTTGCGCGATTTTATCAAGATCTATACACTTTGCTCCGACTTTTACATTTTGTAAGACTTTTTTTAGAGCAAGGGCGGCAATTTTCCCAGAAATCTTCATTGACTCTATTTGCTTATCATTTTTTACCATCTTCATTTTCTTGTACTCTTGCCCTTATGTCTTCGTGAATTTCCTCAATAGTTCTTTCGCCGTCGATTTCAATTAACATTCCACTTTTTTCAAATTCAGAAATAAGTGGTTCAGTTTCCGAATGAAATAATTCCAGTCTTCTTTTTATAATATCTTCGCTGTCATCATGCCTTCCCCTTTTTGTGAGCCTTGTGAGCGCCTCATCGTCCGACACCTTAACGTAAATTGCTTTGTCTGCTTTGTAAGGCAGCTGTTCAAGTTGGGTTATGTTTCTTGGATAACCGTCCAAAACAAAACCACCTTTTGCGTCTGGTTTCTCTAACCTTTGTTTGAGTGCTTCTATTGTTATTTCGTTCGGAACAAGATTTCCTGTTTCGAGCGCGTATCTAATTTTTGCCGCATCTTCGTCATTGTCTTCGGCTTTATCCCTAAGAATTTGGCCCATTTCGACGTAAGGCAAATTTAATTTCTCTGCAAGCATTTTTGCCTGCGTCGATTTTCCTGATCCCTGAGGGCCAAGAAATATTAGTTTCATTATTTGCGCCTCCTCAAAAATGAATCATAATCTCTCATTACAAGTTGTGATCCTACCTGCTTGGTTGTTTCCAAAACTACCGAAACGACTATTAAAAGACCTGTACCCCCAACCATAAGCGTTGAAATCCCCGTTAGTCTTTGACCGATTGACGGAAGAATTGCGATAAGTCCTAAAAATAAAGCGCCAAAAAGCGTGATCCGAAGCGAGACATAATCCAAAAATGCTTTTGTTGGTTTTCCGGGACGAATTCCGGGGAGAAATCCTCCTTGTTTCATTAACATTTCGGAAATTTGTTTTGTGTTAAAAGCGACTGTGGTGTAGAAATACGTGAAAGCAACCACAAGTACAAAATATGTGACGTTATAGGCGATGCCTACAGGATTGAATGCTCTTTGAATGGTTTGTGCTAAATTTGCGACAAAAACGTTCGGTGATGATTGAAGAAAATTTGCAAATGTAGTTGGTAAGAGAATCAATGATACTGCGAAAATTATTGGTATAACACCTGCTTGATTTACTCTTAGTGGTATGTAACTTGAAACGACACTAGTTGCCGCATTTGCTGCCCTTCTTGAGTAATTTACAGGAATTGGCCTTCGTGCTTCCGTAACTATAACTATGGAGACGATGACCAAAAGAGCCATTGCTAAAAAGATTAGGATATTTCTGATTTGACTCGGGTCGAAAACGGACGCGGTCTGAAATAAAGTTACGGGTAACCTTGCTACTATTCCTGCGAAAATTATCATTGATATTCCGTTGCCTATGCCCTTTTCTGTAATCAGTTCTCCTAACCACATCAACAGAATCGTGCCGGCGGCCATCGTCGCGACGAGTGAAAGAAGGCTTAAGGGTGTAATCGTAGAGATGATTTGAGAGTTTCTCAAAAGAATATACATACCAAATGACTGCATTACAGCAAGGGGAACAGTGAGGTACCTTGTGTACTGGTTAATTTTCTCTCTACCCGATTCTCCTTCCTTTGCCATCTCGTCTAGTTTTGGAATTACCAATTGCAAAAGCTGCATGATAATGCTGGCGTTAATGTAAGGATTTAGGCCGAGGGACATAACAGAAAAATTAGCTAAGGTTCCGCCGGAAAAAATGTCGAGAAGAGAGAGTAGCTGACTTTGAGCAAAAATGTTTTTGATTGATGCTAAGTCGACACCTGGAACAGGGACGAAGGCGAAAATTCTAAACACGAGAAATATAAATGCTGTGAAAAGTATTTTCTTTCTTAATTCTTTTACTCTGAATATTTTCCTGATTAGTTCTAAATATTTCATTTGCTAGGTATTTCTTTTTTAGGTGAAGGTTTAACTGGTTTTTTGGTTGTTGTTTTTTCTGTCTTTTGGACATCACCAGGTAGGATTTTACCTCCTGCTTGGGTGATTTTTTCTGCTGCGCTTTTTGATGTCGGGAGAGCAATGTTAAGAGAATTTGTTAGAATTCCTTCGCCTAAAATTTTGACTCCATAGACTTTTGCATCTGCCTTATCAACGATTCTTAATTCTATTAGGGTCTCTAGATTAACTGCTGATCCTTTGGGAATGCTACTTAAGTCGCGCAGGTTTACAACTAGAGGTTTTTTAGATATCTTTTTATTCCCTTTGCCTCTTCTATAGGGGAGCCTTTTGAAAAGAGGCCTTTGACCACCTTCAAAATGAGGATGTCCAATTGATAGTTTTCCTCTTGCATTTTGACCTTTTTGCCCCCTGCCGCTGGTTTTCCCTTTCCCTGATCCCGGCCCTCGGCCAATCCTTTTCGGGGAGTTCTTTTTTAGTTTTGGTAATTTATCAAGTTTCATCTTTCAAGACTTTTAAGCGCTTCCAAAGTTGCGTAAACGTTGGAAGCTTGATTTTTAGTTCCAAGAACTTTACTTGAAATATTCCTAATTCCAGCTGCTTCTACTACGCTTCTTACTGCGCCGCCTGCAATTACACCCGAACCTTCGGGAGCGGGTTTAAGGATGATTTTTGCGGCTCCTCTTTTAATATAAACATCGTGAGGAATCGTTCCGTTTACCAAAGGCACCTCTATTAAATGCTTTTTGGCGTAAGCGATTCCTTTTCTTATTCCAGAAGATACGTCTTTTGCTTTTCCAAGACCCACACCTACTCTGCCTTTTTTATCGCCTATTACCATCAAAACGGAAAAGCCTATTTTGTTTCCGCCCTGAGTTTTTTTGGATACCCTGTTGACTTGAATGACTTTTTCGTCGAATTCTTTAGGTTGGTCTTGATAATATGGATTTGCCATTTTTAGAAGATTAACCCTCCTTCTCTCGCGCCTTCTGCGAGCGCTTTAACTCTTCCACTATATTTGTAGCCTCCACGGTCGAAAACTACTTTTTTGATTTTTTTAACAAGCGCGGCTTTTGCGAGTTCTGTTCCTACCTTCTTCGCTTTTTCGACTTTATTTTCCTTCTCGCCAGACTTGATGGCACTTGATGCCGCAACAAGCGTTTTAGAGTTTGTGTCGTCTATTATTTGTGCGTACAAGAATTTATTAGATCTGTACACAGTCAGTCGTGGCTGTTCGCTGGTTCCCGAAATTCTTCTTCTTATTTTGAAATGTCGCTTTTGTCTTTTAAGTTGTTTGTTTACCATAGATTATTGCGCAGTTTTGACTGCTTTGCCTGCCTTTCTTCTTACAATCTCACCGGCGTATTTGATACCTTTCCCTTTGTAAGGCTCAGGCGGTCTTACTCTTCTGATTTTAGCGGCTACTTCACCGACCAGAACTTTATCGGCGCCGCTTATTATTATTTTGTTTTCTTTGGCTTCGATATTTATACCTTTGATTTGTTCAAAGGTCACGGGATGCGAATATCCAATATTCAATACCAGACTCTCGCCTTGTTTTGCTGCGCGGTAACCAACACCAACGAGTTCCAAAACTTTTTCGTGCCCATCTGTTACACCCTTTACCATATTTGCAATAACGCTTCTGGTTAACCCGTGAAGAGATTTAGCAAATTTTGTTTCTGAAAGGCGATTTACGTCTACTTTCCCGTCATTCACATCGACTTTTATTTCTGGACGAATTTGGAATGACAATTCACCCTTTGGGCCCACTACGTTAATTTGAGAATCCATCACGGAAACCGTAACGCCTTGTGGGATCGGTACTGGTTGTTTTCCTATCTTTGACATAATATGCTCCTTTCAGTCGCAAGAATCTCAAAGTTCAAAGTGCAAAGTTCAAAATTGAGGAAGCCAAAAGATTTTTGGCTTTTTATTTTGATATTTGATATTTGATATTTGATATTTTTGGTTACCATACAATACATATCACTTCTCCCCCTAATTTTTTAGACCTTGCATCGCTTCCCGTCATAACACCTTGAGGTGTAGAAACAATTGTTATGCCTCTTCCGCCTTTTATAGACTTAATATCTTTGCTTTTTGTGTAAACTCTAAGACCTAATTTAGAGACTTTTTTGACTTCTTTTAACTTTGGTTTATTGTTTTCGTATAAGAGACCTACTTCGAGTTTAGTGTCTGTTTTTTGAACGCTAGCGATAAATTTACTTTTTTCTAAAACTTTAGCAATCTCAAATTTGAATTTTGAATGCGGCATAGAAACGGTTTGTTTCCGGGCCATATAACCATTTTTTATCGCAACTAACATGTCTGCTATTGGATCCACTGTTTTGCTCCTTTCTGTCGCAAAAATTTTAAATTTAAAATTTCAAATTTAAAGTTAATTATTACCATGATGATTTTTTCACTCCTGGCACTTCTCCTTTATGAACAAGTTCCCTGAAACAAAGCCTGCACATACCAAATTTTCTTAGATAAGCCCTTGGCCTGCCGCATAGACGGCAACGGTTTCTGTGCCTTACTTCAAATTTCTGCTTTTTATCGTTTTTAATAACTTTAGATTTTCTTGCCATTTTTAAACTTTTCTAAATGGAACTCCAATTTGTTCCAATAATTTTTTGGATTTCTCTGGATCACTATTTTTGATAACGATTGTGACAACTAAACCTCTAACTTTGTCTACTTTCGAATAATCAACTTCCGAAAATAGAACTTGTTCCGCAATACCGAGACTGTAATTGCCCGCACGGTCAAATTTATCTGTCGTAAGCCCGCGGAAATCTCTCATTTTTGGTAGAACTATAATTGTTAATTTTTCTAAAAAGTTCCATGCCTTCTTGCCTCTTAGGGTAACTGCAAGTCCTATTTCGTCTCCTTGTCTCAGAGAGAATCCCGAGATAGCTTTTTTTGCTTTCGTAACCCTTGGTTTTTGTCCAGAAATAGCTGCCAGTTGTTCCGCTGCTTTTGCCATTACTTCTTTGTTCCCTGCAGCTTCTGCTAGCCCCATATTCAAAACGACTTTTTCGATACGGGGAACCGAGAGGTTGTTCGTAAGTTTTAATTCCTCTTTTAACTTTGGTAACACTTGTTCGTTGTATATTGCCTGCAGTGATGCCATTTTATATTTCTCCTTTACACTTCTTGCATATCCTTTTTTTAGTTTTACCTTCTATTTGAAACCCAACCCTTGTCGGTTTACCGCATTTAGGGCAAATAAGAGCTGCTTTAGATATAACAATTGGTCTTGTTATTTCATATATACCGGCCTTTTGAGTTGCGGTCGCTTTTTTATGCCTTTTATAAACGTTTACTCCAGCGACCACTATTTTGCTTTCTTTGGCCAAAACTTTTTCGACTTTGCCTTTTTTACCTTTGTCTTTGCCTACGTTTATTAAGACTTCATCACCGGCTTTAATTTTTAACATTTTAAACGACCTCCTTGGCGAGTGACGCAATTTTAGCGAAACCTTTTTCTTTTACTTCCTGCGCGATGGGTCCGAATATTCTGGTTCCCCTAGGTGCTTTTGTTTGGTCTATTATCACGGCAGCGTTTTCGGAAAACCTGACGTATGAGCCGTCTCTTCTTCTCGTTTCTTTTCTTGTTCTGACAATTACAGCCTTAACCTTTTCGTGATCTTTAACTTGTCCTGTTGGACTTGCTCCGTGGACAACACACGTCGCAATTTCTCCAAGCCTGAGAAACCTTTTCCCTGTGCCCTTACCCATACCAATTACATAGAGACCTTTTGCGCCACTATTGTCTGCAACAATTAGTTTTGATCTTTTAATGAGCATTTAAGATACAACCTCCAAAACTTTAAAATGGACATCTTTTGAAAAAGGTTTTGATTCTATGATTTTGACGGTTTGACCAACCTTAACTTCTAGATCGTTATGCGCTTTAAATTTTTTGGTTCTTGTAATTTGCTTTTTGTACAGAGGATGCTTTATCTTGCTTGCTACATTAACAACGACTGTGTTTTGCATTTTGACAGAAACCACTGTACCTTGTTTAACTTGTGGCATTTTTGTCCTCCTTCGCTACTTTGTCTGCACTTATTTTTGCCGAAAGTATAGTCTTAGCTATTGCTATTTCTTTTCTCTTTGAATTTGCCATGTGTACGTTTTTAACTTTTCCCATTCTTGTTTCTAGCTGAGTGTTAGCAACTTCTTTTCTAAAATCTTGAATTGTTTTTTTAAGATCATCTACTGTTTTATTTTTTAAACTATCAAATTCGTTTTTTTTCATCTTTATCCTTTTGTTACTATTTTTGTCTTAAGTGGTAACTTATGAGCTGCAAGTCTCATTGCCTCCATGGCAACTTTTTCCTCTACTGCTCCCATTTCAAAAATGATTACTCCAGGTCTTACAACTGCAACGTATTGGTCAACGTCACCTTTACCAGAACCCATACGGGTTTCTGCTGGCTTTTTGGTAACAGGTTTGTCTGGAAAAATCCTAATCCAAATACGCCCACCTCTTTTGGTATAGTGAGTCATTGCGCGCCTTGCCGCTTCAATTTGCCTGGCAGTCACCCAACCCGCCGCCTGACTTTTGAGTCCATATGAACCAAAGGCGAGGACGCTGCCTCTTATCGAGACGCCACCCATTTTCCCTCTAAATTGTTTCCTAAATTTTGCTCTTTTTGGCGCTAACATGGTTTGCTCCTTTCAGTCGCAGAAAGTTTAAAGTTCAAAGTGCAAAGTTCAAAGTTAAGGAGGTTAACTTCGTTAACTTTTAATTTTATTGTTCGAGCGAAGTCGAGAACTTCCATAAATTTGATTTTTGACTTTTGATTTTTGATGTTGTTATTCATGCTTCTTGTTTTAATATCCAAACTTTTACTCCCACGATTCCTGCTTTTGGAACTTTAACGTGTATTTTGGCAAAGTCTATTTCCGCTCTAATTGTGTGCAGTGGTATGGCACCGTCTTTTACAGTTTCACGACGTGCTATTTCCGAACCACCAAGTCTTCCTGCAAGCGATATTCTTACGCCTTTTGCGCCCGATCTTTTTGCTCGTTCCAAAGATTGAGACATTACTCTCCTAAACGGTATTCTTCTTGTCAGCTGGTCGCCGATGTTTGTCGCAACCAGATAGGCATTTAGGTCCGGAGATTTAACTTCCTCAAATTTTATTTCTAATTTACCCGGATCCGAGATTTTAAATTTTTTGATTAACGCTTCTTTAAGTTGTTCAATCCCCGTACCTCCTCTGCCGATTGCGACACCGGGTCTTGCTACGTGAATAAATATGGTTCTTTTGTCGAAGGACCTTTCGATTTCTACTTCAGTTATACCTGCAGCTCTAAGGTTTTCCATTAAGTACTTTCTCAGCTGTTGATCTTCAAGTAGCTGCTTTGCGTATACTTCACCCTTTGGCGCAAACCATCTTGACTTCCAGGTGTAAACGGTTCCTAATCTGAATCCGAAAGGACTAACTTTTTGTCCCATTTTCCCCTCCTTCAATAACTTTTTCTTTTGGCTCTGACTTTGCTTTTGGCTGACCTTCAAGAACAATCCTTATGTGGCTTGTCCGTTTAAGAATCGGGTGAGCTCTGCCTCTTGAGACTGCTCTGTATCTTTTAAACACGGGTCCTTTTGTCACTATTATTGACTTGAACGATAATGTGCCTTCATCTAAATTAAAATTATTCTTGGCGTTTGCTATTGCCGATGCAATTACCTTCTTTACGGGTTTTGCCGCAGATTTGTCAACAAAATCCAGGACTGCAATGCCGTCAGCCGGTTTTACTTTTTTGATTTGATCAGTAACAATGCTGACTTTTTGCGGTGATATTCTTATGTTTTTAGCTGTTGCAATTACTTCCATTTGTAACCTCCGGTTACTTACTAATTTGAACTAATTTTGCTAATTTATACGAATATTTGTTCATATTCGGTTTAATTTGTTCGTATTCGTTAAAAAATTTCATTTTTTTGCTGATGATTTTTCTGTCATTTTGCCGTGTCCTCTAAAAGTTCTGGTTGGCGCGAATTCACCGAGCCTGTGACCTACCATTGGTTCGGAAACGAAAACATTAATGAATGTTCTGCCGTTATGAACGGAGAACGTATGATTTACAAATTCGGGCGCAATCTGGCTAGCCCTAGCCCAAGTTTTAATAGGTGCTTTTTGTGCAGCCTGTTTTTGGGCCATAACTTTCTTCATTAATTTTTCGTCAACGTATGGACCTTTCTTACTCGATCTACTCATTTTGACTTTAAGGGCAAACCTAACGGTTTTCCCTTAATATTCCCTTTCCCTTTATTGGACAAATTTGGACTGGCAAACCCAGATCCAAATTTTAATTTTAGATTTTTAAAATTAATTGTCATTTACGTCGTCTCGATAATATGAATTTGCTTGATGGCTTATTCCTGTTTCTTGTTTTCTTACCCATTGCCGGTTTACCCCATGGAGTTTTTGGATTCATTCCTGTGCCGGATTTTGCTTCTCCACCACCGTGTGGATGAGAACCGGGATCCATGGCAACACCTCTAACTTTTGGTTTCATGCCCATGTGTCTGGCCCTTCCCGCTTTTCCGATTGAAATCTTTTTCCATTCGACGTTTCCCACTTGGCCAACTGTTGCATAACAGGTAGCGTTAACTTTTCTGACTTCTTTTGAGGGAAGTTTTATGTGTACCCAAGTTCCTTCTTTTGCGGCAACTATTGCTCCCGCCCCTGCACTTCTAACGATCTGGCCGCCTCTGCCGGGAATGAGTTCTACATTGTGGATTACAGTCCCAATAGGCATTCTGCCAAGAGGTAGCGCGTTACCCGGTTTGATCACTGCAGCTTGGCCGCTGACCACGTTAATATTTACATTCAGACCAACTGGAGCAAGAATATATCTTTTTTCGCCGTCGACATAATGCAAAAGGGCGATATTTGCAGATCTGTTAGGATCGTATTCAATGCTAGCTACTTTTGCCATAATTTCCCTTTTGTTTCTTTTAAAATCTACTTGCCTAAAATTTCTTTTATGGCCGCCACCCTTTCCTCTGACCGACACTTTACCGGTGCCTGCCCTTCCCCCTGTTTTGTTGAGTGCGGAGACAAGAGTTTTTTCGGGCTTTGTTTTTGTTATTTCTTCAAACGTTAGCCCTGATTTAAATCTTTGTCCTGGTGTTGTTGGTCTGTAAATTTTAATTGCCATTTATTTTTCCTTCCCTTCTATATTTGCTATTTCGACGTCTTTTTCTTTGCCGGATGTTTTTGTTTTTTTGGAAGCGGTTTTTGGTGAAAGTATTGCAATCTTTTGGCCCGCTTTTAAAGTTACTATTGCTTTTTTGCCCCCTCCGCTTTTTGTGAATTTTTTAGTTTTGTTGACCCTTTTTGTTTTTGGTTTAACAGAGGCAATGTTTACGTTGACAACGTCTACTGAAAATAAGTTTTGGACATATTTTGCAATTTCTTCTTTTGTAGAGTGCTTTTCTACCATAAAAGTGTAGATACCTTTTTCCATGAGGCCATACGCTTTTTCAGAAAGTATTGCTTTTTGCACTATGTTTTTATTTGTCATTAAATTTTTCTACCGCCTCCTTCGAGAGTAAAAGGTTTCTTACTTGTAATACTCGATACGCGTTAAGTCCCTGAGGAGTGTCGATAAGAATTCCTTTGATATTTCTGGATGCGAGTTTTATATTTTGGCTTTTTTGTGAAACTACAAGTATCGTTTTTCCAGAAATTTCCAGCCTTTTCAAAAGATTTGCAACGATTTTTGTTTTTGGTTCAACTTTTTCTAAATTAGTAATTACTTTTATTTGTCCTGCTTCAGTTTTAGTGGAGAGAGCGGAGATTAATGCTTTGTGCTTCATTTTTTTAGGCAGGGATAACTTCACAATTTTTGTTTGTGGCCCAAATGTTATTCCTCCACCAACCCAAAGCGGAGACCTTCGAGACCCCGCTCGTGCCCTTCCTGTTCCCTTTTGTCTCCATGGCTTCGCTCCTCCACCTCTTACTTCACCACGGGTTTTGGTATTTGCAGTATTGCTTGCTTCATTGAACCTATAGATTCTGAGGGCTTGCGTTAAAAGCTTCTCGTTCGGCTCTTGACCAAATATTTCTTTTGGCAGTGCCACCACTCCGGCTGCCTTTCCTTGCATGTCGAAAGCTTTTGCACTTGGTCTTTTAACAGCCGCAGTTTTTGCGACAGGTTTTTTAGCAACTGCCACTTTTGGTTTTAGTTCAGTTTGAGCTTTAACACTTTCACTCATTTATCTTTCCCTCCGCTTTGATCAGGTCGTTCGACTCTGAGGGATGAGCCCTCGGGCTCAGATTCGATGAGACCTTCGTCTTTTTGCTCAGTTTTTTGGGGTTTTTCTTCCCCCTTTGGTTTATCGCCATCTTCGGACTTGCCTTCAGTCTTCTTTTCTCCTTCTCCTTCTCCTTCATCTTCATCCGGTTTTTCTTCCGGAGGCGCAATATATCTTTTAACTTTTCCTGTTTTTTCGATTATTAAATAGCCGTTTTTGGCGCCTGGCACTGCTCCTTTTACTAGTAGCAAGTTGTTGGCAATATCAACTTCTATTACTTCCAGCCCTATCGTTGTTGATTGTGCGCTCCCATAATGCCCCGCCATTTTTTTGCCTTTTAAAACCCGCCCCGGCGTTGTTCCCTGCCCGATAGATCCTGGAGCACGATGTCTGTCTGATTGTCCATGGGTTTTAGGACCTCCGTGGAATCCCCATCTTTTAATTCCCCCTGCAAAACCTTTTCCTTTTGATATTCCAGTTACTTTAACGGCATCTCCTTTTGCAAAAAGGGAGACAGTTATCTTATCTCCAATTTTTATTTCGCCTTCACTTTTAACTTCTTTTCTAAACTTTGGTGCGTAGCCAAGATCTGTTATAAATTTATTGTCAGTTTTTTTGACTTGTTTCTTTGTGCCAAAGCCTAAAAGGACTTTCTTATCCCTTAACTGAGCAATAACGTTCGGTTCAACGCGCAAAACAGTAACGGGGATTCTTTGACCCCTCGTGTCATAGCCTGATTTCATTTCTCCTTTTATTCCAATAATTGTGTTTAACATTTAAGTTTCCCAAAAAGTACTAAAAAAGCAGGACTCCTTGAAATTAATCACATTCCTGTGAGTTTCAGGTGCCCCACCAATTAACGTCTCTCGTTAATCGATTATTATTTAATTGTTTTTTCGCCTCTCGATGTACTCATTACATCTTTAGCTCAATATCAACTCCAGCCGGGAGTTCCAAATGAGTCAAGGAATCAACTGTTTTTAGAGAGTGAAACACTATCAAACAACGACTTTGATAGTAGTGAAACTCTCGCAAGACAGTTGACGAACTTACATCTTAAGTTCTATATCCACACCTGCTGGCAATTCAAGATGAGTAAGTGAGTCAATTGTCTTATTCGTTGGTTCGATGATGTCAATAAAGCGTTTATGGATTCTCATTTCGAATTGCTCTCTCGCGTCTTTGTCTGTATGAGGCGAAGTGAGTACGGTGAATTTTCCGATTTTGGTCGGGAGTGGAACTGGCCCGGAAATTTTGGCTCCGGTTGAGAGCCCAGTATTTATAATATCCCGACAAGCAATATCGATTACCCTGCCGTCGTACGCTTTAAGTTTTATTCTAATTCTACCTTTAGGCATCTTTTAATGTGCTCCTTTTTTCCCTTCGACTACGCTCAGGGAATATTTACTTTTTGTCATCCTGAACTCGATTCAGGATCCAGATTCTATCGCTTCGCTCCAGAATGACAGTTATTGGTCGAGAAATTCTGTAGTGCAAAAAGAGCCGAGAGTTAATTAACTTAAGCGGTTAGGCTTGAAGATTAAACTGGTTGAATTCATGTAATGTGTTCTTTCTTCGACTCGACTCGAACAAAATCACTCGAACAATTGTAACAGTGCAAATTGTACAAAAAAAGACCTCTTTGTGCAACTTATCTGCAAGCTTCTGTTAGGCTTGTAGTAAGTGGCTGTTTGAGATCTTGTCTTATTTAGGCAACTATCTTGCTTACAACGCCGGCACCAACAGTGTGGCCGCCTTCACGAATTGCGAATCTAAGGCCCTCGTCCATAGCAACTGGAGCAATTAACTTGACCTTCATTTTGACGTTGTCGCCAGGCATAACCATTTCGGTTCCTTCAGGAAGTGTGGCTTCACCTGTGACGTCTGTGGTTCTAATGTAGAATTGTGGCCTGTAACCAGTGAAAAATGGTGTGTGCCTTCCGCCTTCTTCTTTAGTTAAGATGTAGACTTCTGCTTCGAATTCGGTGTGAGGTGTAGCGGTACCCGGTTTTGCCAAAACTTGTCCTCTTTCAACATCGTCTTTTTCAACGCCTCGAAGAAGAACGCCGACGTTGTCACCGGCTTGACCTTCATCGAGTTGTTTTCGGAACATTTCGACACCTGTAACGACAGTTTTCTTGGTTGGTCTGATTCCAACAATTTCGATTTCGTCGTTAACTTTTACGATTCCCCGCTCTACTCTTCCTGTAACAACTGTTCCTCGGCCTTTAATAGAAAAGACGTCTTCTACAGGCATAATAAATGGTTTGTCGAGGTCTCTTACTGGTGTTGGAATCTTTTCGTCGACTGCTGCCATCAGATCTTCGATCGCTTTTTCCGATTCTGCATCGCCTTCGAGGGCCTTTTTTGCGGATCCGCGGATGATTGTTGCGTTTTTACCGTCGAATTCGTATTTGTCCAAAAGCTCCCTGACTTCTAGTTCGACCAAGTCGAGCAGTTCAGGGTCGTCTACCATGTCGACTTTGTTGAGGAAAACGACGATCGCTGGAACATTGACCTGTTTGGCAAGAAGTACATGCTCTCGTGTTTGAGGCATAGGGCCGTCTGGTGCGCTAACAACTAGAATCGCACCATCCATTTGTGCTGCACCTGTAATCATGTTTTTGATGTAATCAGCGTGACCCGGGGCGTCGATGTGGGCGTAGTGCCTTTTTTCTGTTTCGTATTCTACGTGGGTAATATTAATAGTAATTCCACGTTGTCGCTCTTCTGGAGCGCTGTCGATCTGCTCAAAGCTTCGGGCTTCGGCGTGACCTTTTTTGGCAAGAACAGTGGTAATCGCACTTGTAAGCGTGGTTTTACCGTGGTCGACGTGACCAATTGTTCCAATATTTACGTGCGGTTTAGTTCTTTCAAATTTTTCAGCCATGTTTCTTTTTAAAACAACAGATCAGCCAAAAGAGGCTGATTCGTTTGCTAAGTTTAATATAAAAACTTTCCCAAATGCAAGTAGTTAAAACGTTTTATGTCGGTTTTAACTTTCTTTGCTTTCGCCTCTATTTTTAGCAACTATTTTATCTGCTATATTACTTGGTACTTCTTCGTAGTGGGATGGTTCCATATAAGCGGACCCTCGACCTTGAGTCATTGAGCGGAGAGTTGTGACGTAGCCGGACATTTCTGCAAGAGGAACGATGGCGTTGATGATGACGCTGTTGCCATGGTGGTCAGAACCGTGAATTTGAGCCCGTTTTGCGGAAAGATCACCAATGACATCGCCCATAAATTCTTCGGGGATTGTTACTTCAACTTTCATAATTGGCTCGATTAGCACGAGTTCGGCGTTTTTTGCGGCCGCTTCTAAGGCCATGCTGCCCGCGATTTTAAAGGCGATGTCACTTGAATCAACGTCGTGGAAACTACCGTCGTAGACTGCTGCTTTTACGTCAACAAGCGGATAGCCTGCAAGAACTCCCATGTCGAGTTTTTCCTTTACACCTTTTTCGACTGAGCCGATAAATTCCTGAGGAATCGCACCACCTTTAATTTCGGAAACAAATTGAGAACCTTCACCTCTTGGTTGCGGCTCGACCCTGATGAAACAATGTCCGTATTGACCGCGGCCGCCGGATTGTTTGATGTATTTGCCTTCGCCCTTACCGGTTTGCTTGATCGTTTCGCGGTAAGCAACTTGTGGGCTACCGATATTTGCAGAAACTTGGAATTCCCTTTTCATCCTGTCTACCAAAATTTCTAGGTGGAGTTCACCCATACCTGAAATAATAGTTTGGCCTGTTTCCGGATCTCCTTTTATACGGAATGTTGGATCTTCTTCGGAAAGTCTGCCCAGAGCATAACCGAGTTTTTCCTGGTCGGCTTTAGTTGTCGGTTCGATAGCAAGAGAAATAACAGGTTCTGGGAAAGAAATATTTTCGAGAACAATAGGGGCTGCGGGGTCGCAAAGAGTGTCACCAGTTACAGTATTTTTGAGCCCGACGACGGCGACGATTTCACCGGCGTATGATTCCGGGATTTCTTCCCTTGTGTTTGCGTGCATCAAAAGAATTCTTCCGATTCGCTCTGTATTCTTTTTAGTGGAGTTCATAACGGAAGCACCGGCCTTCATAACTCCAGAATAAACCCGAACGTAAGTAATTTTACCGACATGGGGGTCGATTTGGATTTTGAAAGCAATTCCACAAAATGGAGAATCTTTATCTTGTTTTCTTTTTTCCGCCTCTCCCGTTTTTGGATTGATACCTTCGATTTCCGGAATATCCATAGGGGACGGCAAGTATTCAACAACTGCGTCAAGAAGTGGCTGGACGCCTTTGTTTCTAAGGCTAGATCCTGCCAGAACAGGGACAATTTTGTAATCGATTACTGCTTTTCTTAAAACCTTTTTGAGTTCTTCGACAGATAATTCCTCGCCTGCGAGATATTTCTCGAGTAGTGTGTCGTCACCTTCGGCAATTTTTTCAATAAGTTCGTGTCTGTATTTTTCGACGTTTTCTTTTTCGCTATCTGGAATCGGTACTTCTGTAAATTTCATTCCGGATTTATCGCCTTCATCCCAGGTGTATGCTTTTTGAGTTAAAAGATCGATTATGCCTTTAAAATCATTTTCTTTCCCAAGCGGAAGATTATAAGGATAAGCAGGGGCTCCAAGTTTATCACGAATGGACTTTAAGGTAGCGTAGTAGTCTGCGCCAAGTTTATCCATTTTGTTAACAAAACATACTCTTGGAACTTTGTATTTGTCAGCTTGTCTCCAAACCGTTTCAGATTGCGACTGAACTCCTTCTTCGGCATCCAAGACTGTAACGCCACCGTCCAAAACGCGAAGCGATCTTTCGACTTCTGCGGTGAAGTCAACGTGTCCTGGCGTGTCGATAATATTGATTCTAGTTTCTACGTCTTTATAAGGACCGGACTTTGGAGTCCAAAAAGTAGTGACAGCTGCAGAAACTATGGTAATTCCTCTTTCTCTTTCCTGCTCCATCCAATCTGTTACCGTTGTTCCTTCATCGATGTTGCCGAGTTTGTAAGATCTACCTGTGTAATAGAGAATTCGCTCTGTAGTCGTCGTTTTGCCCGCGTCGATGTGGGCAATAATGCCAATGTTCCTTATTCTATCCAGCGGATACAACCTATTTGTTTTTTCCTGTTGAGCTTGGGCCATATTTTTATTGTGTCAATGTGTCAAAGTATCATGTATCACTGTTTATGCTTTGACACTTTAAGTCTTAGACGCTTTGATTCATTTTAATCTCTTACTTGGAAAGCTTTTCTTTGGTGGAGTTAGCTTGACCGATTCCAATTGGAGGACGTTCTATCTTTCTTATTTCTGCTTTAATTTCGGCAACCATGGCCCGAAGCACAGAAACTTCTTCGTCCGCGAGTTCCCAGGCGGCGTTTTCGTTCCAAGCAGCACCAGAATCTTGATAAGCTTCTCCATAACGAGTCAGAGCATCTTTGAGTTTGACCTCCTCGAGCTCTTTTAGCTTTGTCCTAAGTTGTTTTAACTTCTGTCCTTTTGATAATGCCATGTTTCTGATTTTAAGGGACAACCTAATAAGCAAAGCTTGCGGTCCTCGTCCTTCGGACTGCGGGCCTAACGGTTTTCCCTTAATATTCCCTTTCCCTTAATGGAGAAATTTAAACTAGCAAAGCTAGATTTAAATTTCGATTGTATTGCACTGTCATTCTGAATGAAATGAAGAATCTAGATCCTTCGCTGCGCTCAGGATGACATTTATACGCAAATTTCATTTAAGCAGAAAATGCTTCCCTTATACAAGGGTCATTTCGGCTTGTTCCGCGACATCCGTTTTGAGCAAAATCCAAGAGGATAACGGAGGATTCTTAAGCGGGAATTATATGCTAGACATTTGGTAAAAGTCAATTTGTTAATTTACCATCTGAAATGGGAAAAAGCTTTTAGATAGTTACTACGGACCGAAAGGTCCGGAACTATCGCAAGGCGGAACACATTACCACCGGAAATGTGAGAACGCCTTATTCGCCTCTGCCATGCGATGCATTTCTTCCCTTTTGGCGACAGCTTTACCTGCACCTTGAGCTGCTTCTTGAAGTTCGGCCACGATTTTCGCGGCAATCGGTGGTAATTTGCCTATTTTTTCGACGTCTTTTGGAGACCTGCTTCTAGCTGCATCTACCAACCAAGTTAAGGCAAGAGATTGCCTTCTTGGTCCACGTACTTCAATAGGCACCATGTAAGAGGCACCGCCAACTCTTCTTGGTTTAACTTCCATTTTAGGGGTGATATTTTCGAGGGCTCTTTCGAATAAAACGATTGGGTCTTCGCCTTTTCTCTCTATTTCTGCAAAAGCTCCGTAAACCGCTTTTTCGGCGATGGTTTTTTTACCGTCTTTCATTACCTTGTTGATGAATTTGGTCACAAGAGGGCTATTGTAGATTGGGTCTGCGCCCACTTGCCTTTTTATGATTTTTCCGGTTCTAGGCATAGAAACCTCCGGTTTCTTGCAAATTTGAACTAATTTTGACTAATTTAATCGAATATTCGTTCATGGTAGGTTCATTCGTTTGCATTTGTAGCGTTAGCCTTCGGCTGGCGGAGCTGCTGCTGCAGATGCTCCGGCTGTCGTGGCTGCTTGAGCGCCGCTTGTCGCGCCAGATTTCTTAGTTCCATAAAGGGATCTTCCTTGTTTTCTGTTGTTAACGCCAGTTGTGTCGTATTTACCGCGAATAATGTGATATTTAACGCCGGGTAAATCTTTGACACGTCCGCCTCTGACTAAAACTACAGAGTGCTCTGCAAGTTCGTGTCCGATTCCCGGAATGTAAGCTGTAATTTCTTGTTTGTTGGAAAGCCTTACACGTGCGACTTTTCGAAGAGCAGAATTTGGTTTTTTAGGAGTCATTGTTTTTACCACGACACAAACTCCCCTCTTTTGTCCGGAAGGATAGCTTGTGTATCTATTAGTTCTAGAGTTGAAGGCACGTCTCAAAGCGGTTGCCCTAATGCGCTTTATCTTAGACGTCCTGCCTTTTCTAATTAATTGATTTACTGTTGGCATAATTTATCTCAATTTCAAAATTTAAAGTTTAAAAGTCAAAATTACAACTCAAAACTTAAAAGTTGCGTTGGGAGATTATAACAATCTGGGCGTAGTATGTCGAGATCTGGTAGTAAAATAAAAATTTGATCCGAACAATTTTAAGGCTTGAGGGGCTGGCAATATTTCTTTTATCCTTTCAGCTTCAGCCATATTTGTGATTAAATCTAGCTTTCTGTTGGACGATTTTGGCGCGGTCGGGGTTGGTTGGAATCAGGTGACCGATGATATCAGCAGGTCGCTTCGCGCTCCTCTGATATAATTTTTGTTTCTAATGGAGTTTAAGACTCGGTGCTTATTTTTGCCCTATCAGGGCTCGTAGGAATTAACCTACCAATTATGACGTTTTCCTTTAGACCAAGAAGCGGATCGTACTTGCCTTCGCTAGCTGCGTCTGTAAGGATTCTAGTTGTTTCCTGGAAGGATGCAGCAGACAAGAAGCTTTCTGTGTAAAGGGCAGCTCTCGTGATACCAAGGATAACAACTTGGGCTGTCGCTGGCTCTCCGCCTTCTGCCAAGACTTTTCCGTTTTCGCCTTCGAATCGGTTCTTGTCGACTAACTCGCCCGGTAGAAGAGTCGTGTCGCCGGATGTTTCGATTCTGACTTTTTCGCTCATCTTTCTGACGATTGCCTCAAAATGCTTGTCGTTAATTGCAACACCCTGGCTTTCGTACACTTGTTGAGCACCCGCAATTATGTACTTCTGAGCTGCGCGCAAGCCGGAAATTGCCAGAACCTCTTTGATGTCGAGATATCCAGATGAAAGAGGAGTACCGGCCGCAATTAAGTCTCCGTCTGCGACTAAAAGGTCGACTGCGGATGGAATAAAGTATTCTTTTTCTTGGGCTGGTTTGATTCTGGTGCTTTTAATTGTGACGGCGTAACCTTCTTCGTTCTCTTCGACTTTAACTTTGCCGGCAATTTCTGCAAGCTGAGCGACAAATTTTGGAACTCTTGCTTCAAAGAGTTCTTCGACCCTTGGAAGACCCTGAGTAATATCGAGACCTACGATACCACCAGTGTGGAACGTTCTCATAGTAAGCTGCGTTCCAGGTTCTCCGATACTCTGGGCGGCAATTACGCCAACTGGTGTTCCAATTTTAACTAACTCTCTGGTTACCAAATCTCTTCCGTAACACAATGCGCAGAGGCCATGCTTTGCCTGGCAAGTAAGAACGGACCTTACAAGTACTTCTTCTATGCCGGCCTTTTCGATTTCTGCGACTTTTTCTTCGGTGATTTCTTCGCCTGCTTTTACAATCGCATTTTTGCCCTTTGATGAAAGTACATCTTTGGCAGCGTATCTTCCGTGAATCCTTGAAGCAAGGGGCGCTTGTCTTTTGTCACGTTTGGAGAATTCTATTCCTTCTGTCGTACCGCAGTCTTCAAGTCTAATTATCGCATCGTGAGCAACGTCAACAAGCCTTCGAGTTAGATATCCAGATTCCGCTGTCTTAATAGCCCGATCGGCTAGTCCCTTCCTTGCGCCTCGGGCACTTGTGAAGTACTCGAATACGGAAAGACCTTCACGGAAGTTGGATTTAACTGGCAGTGGAACGATTTGACCTGATGGGTCTGTAACGAGTCCTCGAATTGCTGAAAGCTGTTTAATCTGCTCTGCGGTTGCCCTTGAACCGCCGGAATCCGAGATAATCTTGATGGCGTTTGTCCCGGGAAGATTTCTCCATGTCAGGTCTGCAAGTTCGTTGGTTGTTGTAAGCCATACTTCCTGGGATAGGCGTCTTTCTTCTTCTTTTGTGATAAGACCCATCTTGAAGTTCTTTTCGATCGCTTCGACTTCTTTTTCGGCTTTGGCAATAATATTCGGTTTGTCTCCTACAATCTGACAGTCAAAAACAGAAACCGAAAGACCTGAGAACGTTGCGCCTTCGAACCCTAAGCTCTTAAGTCTGTCGATAATTCCAAGAACTTCTTCTTCGGGGAGTGTGTCGATACTCTTGTTGATGATGCCTTTGATTGCAGCAGCTGTTATGGGTTCGTTTATGAACCGGAGTGACTCCGGAAGTTGAATGTTAAAAATAACTCTGCCCGCCGTTGTGTCAATGATTTCTTTTCCGAGTTTGATTTTAATTCTTTGTCTTATGCCAACCCTTCCGGTCGCGACCCCAATTACAACTTCTTCTTCGTCGCGGAAGATGCCTTCGTAAGGTTCTTTCCCCTCGTCGATAGAAGTTAAGTAGTAAACACCTAGCGCCATTTCTTTATTTGGCAAAGTAATTGGAGAGCCGTCTGCGGGTCTAAGCAAGTTTTTAGAAGCAACCATCAGGCTTATCGCTTCTGCTTGAGACGCTTCAGAAAGAGGAACATGAACCGCCATTTGGTCTCCGTCGAAGTCGGCGTTAAACCCGGCACATATACAAGGGTGAATTCTGATCGCGTCGCCTTCTATTAGAATCGGGTAGAAAGCTTGGATACCAAGGCGGTGGAGAGTCGGGGCTCTATTTAAAAGAACTGGATGATTTTTAGTAATTTCTTCGAGGATATCCCAAATTTCTCCGCTTCTTCTCTCTAAAAAGTGTTTCGCGCTTTTGACATTCGGGGCATGACCTCTTGATATGATTTCGCGCAGTACAAATGGCTTAAACATTTCGAGCGCCATTTCTTTAGGAATACCTGTTTGGTGCAGGTCGAGTTCCGGTCCGACGACGATTACGGACCTACCGGAGTAATCAACACGTTTTCCAAGAAGGTTTTGTCTGAATCTTCCCTGTTTTCCTCGAAGCATGTCAGAAAGTGATCTTAGTTCTTGTGATGCCCGAGTTGTTTTAACTTTTTGAGAATCGATGAGAGCATCGACTGCTTCTTGGAGCATTCTTTTTTCGTTTCTCAGAATGATCTCCGGAGCCCCAAGCTCTATTAACTTTTTGAGTCGGTTATTTCTGTTGATGACTCTTCTGTAAAGATCGTTAAGGTCCGAAGTTGCGAACCTTCCACCTGAAAGCTGAACCATAGGGCGAAGATCTGGCGGCAGAACAGGGAGAGTTTTTATAATCATCCAGGTTGGGGAAATTTGCGCCTTTCGCATTCCTTCAACAACCCTCAATCTTTTTGCGGCTTTGATGTATTTCTGGCTGCTGGCGGTCGTTAATTCTTTTCTAAGATTAGCCGCAAGTTGTGCAAGGTCTATTTTCTCAAGAACAGCCAGGACGGATTCAGCACCCATTCCAACTTTTAAGAACTCGTGCGCTTCGTAGTCTGCAATTTTTTGATATTCGTCTTCAGAAATTAAATCGAGAGGTTTGACAGAGTTGACCATACTGGTAATGCTCTTGTAGATTTCCTCGAGTCTGGAAACTTCCTTGGCGTTTTCGTCCCGGAGCATTGCCTGTCTTTGGCGCGTGATCAGCTGCATTTCTTCGATTTTAAGTTCTGATTGTTCTTTTGCTGTCGATTTACCTTTGACTTCCGCGACCTCTTTTTTGCCTTCTTTTTCCTGCTCTTCTAAGTTTTTCTTTAAAAGTACTTGTTGTTCTTTTCTCTTTGCTTCCAGATCCTGTTCTAAGCGTTTTATGATTTCTGCTCTTTTATCTTCGTCGAGGTCGATGACGATGTATGACGCGAAATAAATTACAGCGTCTAAGCTCCTTGGGGAAACATCAAGAAGAAGCCCGAGCTTCGACGGGCTGCCTTTGAAAAACCAGTTGTGAACAACCGGAGCAGCAAGTGTAATGTGGCCCATTCTTTCACGACGGACTCTAGATTGGGTTACTTCAACGCCACATTTGTCACAAATTATTCCGCGGTACCTGATCCTTTTGTATTTACCGCAGTAACACTCCCAGTCTTTTGTGGGGCCGAAAATGCGTTCGTCGAAAAGTCCGTCTTTTTCCGGCTTCAGCGTTCTGTAGTTAATGGTTTCAGGTTTTGTGACCTCACCAAAAGACCACGTCTTGATGTCGTCTGCTGACGCGAGTGTTAATTTTAAGGCTTCAAAATCGATTAGTTCGTTCATTTTTGACTTTAAGGAGACAACCTACGATTTTCTCCTTAATATTCCTCTTTCCCTAAAAAGATAATTTTAAACTGGCAAATCTAGATTTAAAATTCATTTTAGTCACTTCTCTACTTCTGCAAGGTCCATGCCGCTTGCAGCTTCAGGCGTAAGGCCGCCTTCTGTTGCAATAATTTCTGCTCCTGATTCTCGAGCAAGTTCGGCTGCTTCTTTTGAGACCTCTTCCTCTTTAGGCGAAACTTCCGCTTCTAAGGTTTTTGCGCCAATTGTCTGGACGTTTAAGGAAAGACTGTTTAATTCTTTAACCAAAACCTTAAATGATTCCGGAATAAGGGCTTGTGGAATTTCGGTTCCTTTGATGATAGCTTCAAACGCTTTTGCGCGTCCTACAATGTCGTCGGATTTAATCGTTAACATTTCTTGCAGGGTGTAAGCAGCTCCATACGCTTCGAGCGCCCAGACTTCCATTTCTCCAAGTCTCTGACCACCCATTTGAGCTTTTCCACCCAAAGGCTGTTGGGTAATTAGAGAGTACGGGCCTGTGCTTCTTGCGTGAGTTTTGTCTTCGACCATGTGAATTAATTTCATAATATAGCCGCGACCAACAACGATTGGGCGATCGAAGGCTTTACCGGTTCGGCCATCGTAAAGTGTGAGCCTGCCGTCTTCAGGAAGGTTTGCTTTTCGGAGCTCATCGGTAATTCGATCTTCCGAAATGTGTTCGAAAACTGGAAGAGCAACTTTATAGTTTAGTTTATCTACGGCAAGACCAAGATGAGCTTCCAGAAGCTGGCCCAAGTTCATACGCGAAAGAACAGAAAGCGGACTGATGATGATATCAACTGGGGTGCCATCTGAAAGGTATGGCATATCTTGAGCGGCAACGATTTTCGAAATAACACCTTTGTTTCCGTGGCGTCCCGCTAATTTGTCACCGACTACTACTTTTCGCATTTGGGCAACTTTTACGTATATTTTGGAAATTGCGCCGTGTTCCAACTCGTCGCCTTTTTCGCGCGACAGAATCTTAACGTCTATTACTGTTCCTTTTTCTCCGTGAGACATGCGAAGAGACGTGTCTCTTACTTCCCTTGCCTTTTCTCCAAAGATCGCACGAAGTAGTCTTTCTTCTGCTGTTAATTCTGTTTCGCCTTTTGGAGCAATTTTGCCGACTAAAATATCATTTTGGCCGACTTCTGCTCCGACTACAACAATTCCGTTTTCGTCTAAGT
Organism: Candidatus Curtissbacteria bacterium; assembly: GCA_024654445.1. NCBI lineage: Bacteria > Candidatus Curtissiibacteriota > Candidatus Curtissbacteria bacterium. The sequence continues at coordinate 95,759 of JANLHP010000017.1, forward strand.
TTCTAAGATCTTCTTCGGAAACGTTGGGGATGTCTCTTGTAGTTTCTTCCGGACCAAGCTTTGTTTCGACAACGGAAGTTTCATACTCTTCAATGTGAATTGAAGTCAAAACGTCTTCTTTGAAAAGCTTGTCGGAAATGACGATTGAATCCTCGTAACCCAGACCGTCGAAGCTCATGTAGGCAATTGTTAAGTTTTGACCAAGCGCTAGCTCTCCATTTTGGGTCGCGGGACCATCTACCAAAACATCGCCGCGCTTAACTTTTTGACCCACGGTTACAATGGGTTTTTGAGAATAACACGTGCTTTGAGGAGATCTTAAGAATTTCTGAATGGGGATCGTAATTTCGCGAGAGTTATTTCCATCCTTAATTGTGTAAACTACTTTCTTGCTGTCCGCGTAAGTTACTTCACCGTCGCCTTCTGCGATAGAAACTCTACCCATATTTTTACCAACCACTTCTTCCATTCCAGTCCCGACGACGGGAGAATTAGGGCTGATAAGAGGTACTGCTTGGCACTGCATGTGTGTTCCCATGAGTGCCCGGTTTGCTTCGTCATGAGCCAAAAATGGAATTAGGGCGGCTGATGTACCTGTGATTTGTCTGGGGATAACGTCTATGTAATCGACAACGTTTTGGGGGGCAGTTGTAAATTCCCCTTTGTATCTTACTGGCAACCTGTCTTCCACAAAGTAACCTTTGCCGTCTAGTGGCACCTGTGCATGTGTAATGTAGTAATCTTCTTCGTCGTCTGCTGCCAGATAAACGATTTCGTCTGTTACTCTACCTTTTCCGTTTTGGTCTTTTTCAACTTTTCTGTAAGGAGCTTCTAAAAATCCGTACTCGTTAATTTTGGCGTAAAGCGACATGTAGGTAACAAGACCGATGTTGGGACCTTCGGGCGAACGAATTGGACAAATTCTGGAGTACTGAGAATGGTTGATGTCACGAATCGAAAACGCAGCTCTTTCTCTTGCAATTCCGCCAGTGCCCATAACTGTAAGTCTTCTTAAATTGTCTAGTTCGGAAAGTGGGTTGGTCTGGTCTAGAATTGTCGAAAGTTGGGAAGATCGGAAAAATTCGTTGACCGCAGAAATCACCGGTCTTGCGTTAATTAATGATGATGGGGTAGGGGTTGTATCTGTTGGGGTCAAGCTCATTCTTTCCCTAATTACTCTTTCTAACCTCAAAATTCCGACCCTGAAAGCATTTTGAGAAACGAGTTCACCTACTCTTCTTACTCTTCGGTTTCCTAAATGGTCGATATCGTCGACTTTGCCTCTTTTGGCGACGAGTTCAAAAAGGTAGGCAATAGATGCGACAAAATCTTCGGCAGAGAGGGTGTACGCTTCTTCTCCAGTTCGGTTTTCTTCTTTGCCAATTTTCTTTTTAATCGGCGCCAAGCGTTTTTCAACCTTGTACCTACCGACTTTGCCAAGAGAATATCTGCGAGGGCTAAAAAACATGTTTTCCAAAAGAACTTTAGCGTTGTCTAGGATTACGTGGTCTCCTGGCCTCATTCTGCGATAAATTTCCAGGAGCGCTTCGTCTTGATTCGCAGTTGGATCTTTTGCAAAAGTGTTTTCCAAAACGTTTCGAAATTCTTCGTCTTTGACAAAATTAAAGAGCTCCCAGATTTGTTCATTTGTGCCAAATCCAATTGCTCGAAGAAAAGTTGTGACCGGGAATTTTCTTCTGCGGTCGATTTTAACTGTCAAAATGTCGTTTTTGGTGATTGCAAATTCCAGCCAAGAACCAAGAAGCGGACGGATTTCGCAACTGTAAAGGATTTTTCCGGTTGAAGGGTCGATTTCCGCGCTGTAATAGACACCTGGGGCGCGAACCAACTGGTTAACAACTGCTCTTTCGATTCCGTTTACAATAAAGGAACCTTTTTCGAGCATCATTGGCAAATCGCACAAGAATACTTCCTGACTGATTTTTTGGCCGGTTTGTTTGTTTAAAACTGTTGCTTCTACTTTTATAGGGAGATCGTATGTTACGCCTTTTTCGATTGCTTCTTCGGGGGTTCTTTTTGCTTTACCAAAGCTGTAATTGCCGAATGTGAGTGTAAAGTTTTTAGCTGTAAAATCGTCGATCGGGGAAACTTCTGCAAGAACGTCGCTGATGCCTTTTTCCAAAAATTTGGCAAAAGATTCCCTCTGGACTTCTACTAAGTCCAAGGGTGGTAACTTAGCAGTAATTGGTTTACCCCAGGAGATTCTTTGCACTATTTTATAAGCTTGTTTAGGTTAAGTTCGAATTTGGCAGTTTCTACAAGTAGCTTACGCTGTTTTGTAGAGGATCAAACAAGACGGCTGTCTCCAAATCAAGTTGAGGATGATCCACAGGGCTTCTTACACGACAAAAACCAAGAAGGTACATTAATACCTCCTTGTAAAGGTGTTTGTAGATCAATTTATATCACTGGAAAGAAAGTTTGTCAAGAGTTTGAAATGAATGCAACAATAAAAAAATCTAAAGGAATACGATGGTTAATTCTGTAAGTGCACCTTCACCTTCCCTTTGAACGAAAAGTTTCGTTCCCGATCTTAGTTCTTGAATCATTAATTCTGCAAAGTTTAGCCTTTGTCTTGCTTCAGCAGACACGCTTGTTTCTTTTTCTTCCGCTGCTCTTTCGATTGGCGCTACCTCTTTATGTGTTAAATTGAGATTAAAAGGTATACGTGTGTCTATTTTATAATGTGATGCTTTTCTTCCAGCTCTCTCCGCCATTTGCGAAATAATACATCTAAGAACTGATTAAATCAATTACAGATAATTTTGGATGTTTTGGTTGTGTTGGTCGACGGTTTCAGCGTAGTGGATTTTGCCATCCGCGTCGTGGAGATAATATAAGTAATCTGTTTCTTGAGGGTTAGCAGCAGCGCGAATTGATTCGATTCCAGGATTGGAAATTGGGGCGGGCGGAAGTCCTGGGTTGCGATAAGTGTTGTAGACGGAGCGAACAGATTGATAATCATCGACCGTGATTTGAGGCCACCATTTGCCATTTGCGCTGTCGTAACCTTTTGCGTATTGAACCGTCGCGTCTACCTGAAGCGCGATTCCCGCATTAAGACGGTTAATGAGAATTCCCGAAATAGTCGCTCGTTCTTCGTTTGTTTTTGCTTCTCTCTCTATCAAAGACGCGAGTGTTACAACTTCTTCGAGTGTTAAGTTATTTTCCGCCCCTTTTTCTAGGAGGTCCTCCCCTACTTTTTCGTCAAAAGTTCTCCTGAGTCTGTCCGCCACTTCCCTCGAGTTGGCATCTTTGGCAATAAGATAAGTGTCCGGGAACATGTATCCTTCGTCTGCAAATTCTGTGAATTGTTCCTTGTCGAATTGATATGTTGACGTGCTGTCTGGATCTTTTAATTTACTCTCGATAAGTTCCGCTATTTCCTCTTCCCTTAAACCTTCTGGAATCGTTATCCACAGGTCGATCGCGCCATGCGTTAGGCTTTGGGCGATTTCTTTTGCCGACATATTTCTTGTGAAGATAAAATCTCCCGCTTGGATGCTTTTTGTGATACCCATTTGCGCAACAAGAAGTCTAAAGGTGAAAGCATTTCTTACTAAATTTTCTTCTTTAAGATTTGCCGCAATTTGGGTAACTGGTTGCCCTGGTGTAATTCTAAAGGGGACTTGTTCGGCACTGGTGGAAACCGGCTTCAAGCTTTGGTTGTAGAGCAAAAGAGCAATGAGAGGAACTAAAATTAAAACGATAAGAAGTGGGATAAAAAGTGTTTTGCTTTTAATCATTAAGCCTCCTGAAAACTTGCCCGGTGATATCTTCCTTTTCTTTTATCGAAAATGAAAATTCTGCCGCACCTGCAAGTTACTTTTTGAGAATTGTCCTGTCTTTCGACTTTTGCAGCGTGGGATAAATTTCTGCCACAACCCACACATTTTCCTTGAAGAAGAATCCACGCTTGGACAGGAGCTAGCATACGTTTGATCATAATAGGTTCTCTGTCATTCCGGCTTGTCCAGAATCAGATTCTGGATGCGTTCCCTTCGGTTACTTACCAGAATGACATTATAGCAATGACGTGTTATCGGCATCTAGATAACTTTGTAAAATTAGGGCAGCTGCTACTTCGTGTTCTTTGGTAGCCCTTTTTAACTTTGGTACATTTTGTTTAACCATATATTCGCGGGCCTGTCTAGATGTTAAAGTTTCGTCCCATAAAATAATTTCGACATTGGGATTTTTTTCTTTTAAATTTTTAGCGAAGTTTTCAAAGAAGATTTTTATTTTGCCTTCGACAAAACCGATGACAATTGTTTCCGCGCCTTCTTCTTTAATTAGAGCTGATATTTTTTCGAGTGCTTCTTTTTGAGATTTGTGGGTTAATGTTTTATAAGGAGACGCGAAAGCGCCTTGTGAAGTTGCAATACCAGTTGTTGATTTTCCAAGATCAATTCCTAAGATCATTTTTTGCCAATATCCGTTCTGTATTGCATCCCGTCGAAGTGGACGCCTTCCGGACCAATTTGAGAATATGCTTTTTGGCGTGCTTCTTCCAACGTTGGCCCGACCGCAGTTACTCCCAAAACTCTTCCACCATTTGTAAATGTTTTTCCGTCTTCAACTTTTGTCGCAGCGTGGAAAAAGTAAACATCTGGATCCTCGATTTTTTCCAGCCCATAAATCTCATCACCCGTGCGGGTAGTCGCAGGATATCCAGCGGTTGCCAGCACTACGCAAACAGCAAATCCATCTCTGAAAGAAACGATGTCTGGTGTTAGTGTTCCGTCTGCACATGCTTTGAGTGCCCTGTAGAAATCTCCGTCAAAAAGCATCACTTGAGCTTGCGTTTCCGGATCATCGAATCGGCTATTGTATTCAATGACTTTTGGCCCTTCAGATGTAAGCATTAACTGAATGTAAAGTGCACCTTGATATAAAATTCCATCTTGATTCAATCCGTCTATTGTTGGCTTAACAATTTCTTCGTAAATTTTTTCTTGGTCTGGAAGTTCGGCTGGGGCGAAAGCTCCCATGCCCCCAGTGTTGGGGCCTTGGTCGTTGTCGAATATACGTTTGTGATCTTGGGCAGGAAGAAGCGGGATAATTGTTGTGCCGTCGGTTAGGCAAATAAGAGATACCTCTCTTCCGCGTAATCTTTCCTGGACTACAACAGTATCGTGAGTCCCAAACTCTTTGCATTTGAAGATTCTTGCAAGAGCAGCTTCGGCTTCTTCTTTTGATTCGGGAAGTAGTACACCTTTTCCGAGTGTAAGACCGTTTGCTTTGATTACTATGTCTTTTGGATTTTGATTTTGAACATACTCAAGTGCTTCTTCGTAACTTGTGAAGGATTGAGATTTCGGGTGAGGGATGTTGTGCCGGTCCGCAAAATTGTCGGCATATTCTTTGTCCCACTCAATTCTAGACGCGTCTTTTCTTGGGCCGAATGCTTTCAAGTCTCGTTCTTGGGCTTGATCAACGATGCCAGCGGCGAGCGGGTCTTCCGGGCCAACTACCACAAGGTCAATTTCGTTTTCCTTATAGAAAGCGCTTAATGATTCAGCAGTGACATTTCGGGGAAGGGAAAACACATCTGCCGTTTCAGATAATTTCCAACTGAGCGCATCTTCTCTGCCGCCGTTTCCGACAACTACGACTCTTTCCGGCATGGACAAATTGTAACAGAAAGTTAAATTAAACTTGTTATAACAACGAGGCGTTTGATGCTGGTTCCGGGAGGAACGCAGGTCATGAGGGTTAGGTTGTGTCCGCGCTGGGAAATTGGTGCAAGGACAGAAACGTCGTGCGGATCGACAACTTTCGCGTACTGGACGACAAAGTGAAGATGCTGACCTTCTATTTCGACATATACATCATCGCCGACTTCCAATTCGGGCAGTTTTGTAAAAATCGTTCTGTAATTTTCGGGGTCGTTAAATTGCGGGAGAACCGAGTGGCCGGTTATAAAACTGTTCCCTAATTCGCCCGGAAGAGCAGAGCCTGGGAAGTGCGAAAGCTGCTCGTAAAATTTTAAGCTGTCTACTTTAACCTTTGCTTCGCTTATTTTAAGTTTGGGAATTGTAAGGGAAAACTCGTCTGGCTTTTCACCTGTCGGAACATAGTTCGTCGTAAAGTAAGAAAAGCCATCTTCGTCCTTTGCGACCTGCACGTTTTCTGAAAGAAAAGATTGATCTGCTAGAACTTGAGATTGAGGAACAGGAGCATGTTCTACTCCTTTTGTGAGTTTTGGCAATGTTACAAATTGCCAAGCCAAATAAGGCCAAACGGCAAATACAATTGCAAAAAGGCCAAATGCGGAGATGATGAGCGCAAATGCTCTGTTTCTTTTCCGCTTTAGGATGCGTTTTAGAGCTGTGTCTTCCTTAATGTATACAGCGAGAGACATGATAAAGGTTATGAGTTATAAGCAAAGCTTTTCTTCGAATAAGTTTTAAGTCTCAATCTTAAACGTGATTTTATCTTTAACCCTTGGGATTGATGAGAATATTGGAATATTTGGAGAAAAGTTAACGGAAACGTCCGAAACGTCTGGTAATTGTTTTATTATTCCCCTTGTATCCTTGACGCTTTTGCCCTTTATCTTTTCTTTAAGGTCACCTTCATCAAATTTGGGGGTGAGGTTTGCTTTAAACCTTCCCGAAAGTTGGGTTCCGTTGGTACCGGCCTTCAGTTGCAGATTATTTATTTCTATATTTTCCGGTCTAATTTCAAGATTGTTTGGCGCTTCTTCTTTAAAATTTTCGGCGAGAAGGTTTTTTAAATCGTCTTCGCTATAAGTGATAGCTTTGGCTTCAACAGATAAATCCAAGTTCAACAGCGATGCTTCCTCGTCTAATTTTTTATCAAAATTTCTATTTTTAACTGTAGTAGTTATTGCATCGTCTGTTATTTTGGCGCCGGCTGCTTTTGCTTGGAGGTCTTCTCTGGCTTTTTGAGTAAGCACTTTTATGAGCTCGCTTTCAAGCTTGCTCATATCTTGTTGTGTTACTACCGTTACTTGCCTTTCTGACCCACCTGAAAAAGCGGCACTGTTTACCGCTGAGTAAGAAAGCGAGTCAAACTCTGGAAAAGTTACGTCGCTGCCGCCCCCGATGTTGCCCGCGGTCCCTACTTCTTGTGCCGTAACTTTAGCAGCAGATTGACCCGGTGATTGTGCGCTTCTGGATGCAACTTGTACGTCATTGTCGAGAGTGAACTTTATCCCACCGCTAGTTATAATTGATGTCTTTTGGGCAAAAGTCTTTGAAGCAGTAGTCCAGTTGAAAACTGTAATTTCGCCTTTTGCAGGATCTCCCACTTTTTTAGATCCTGTTGTCACGCCTTTTTGGCTCGCTTGAGCTTCGGTACTAACGGTTTGTGCGGGGATTTGAGACCTTGCTGCATCCAAGCTTCCACCTTCAACTGCAGTTGCCGCAAATTCTTTTTCAAAATCGCTGCCGTTTACTTTAATTACAACCTCTGCCTTTGTAAGAGTTTGGGCTGCGGCGTAAGAAGCCGTTATTAAAAACAACAAGATGACTCCACCTATGATTGCTGCCTTTTTGCCTGACGGCATTTTAAAGTGGAACAGATGGGTAAAGTTTGTAAGAAAAATTAATGGGTTTTTTCGGGGTTTTTGTTCGTGTTGTGGTGGCTGCATCATCTGACTATTTTGCTCGTGAACTGCGTACTCTTCGTGCCTAGTTACTGGCCTTAATTCTTCGCTGGGCGATGCGTCGCTTTTGTCCGAATCTACTTTTTCTTCGAGGGGTTCGCTTTCTGTTGGCTTTCGAGTGTCACTTAAAAGAATGTCTTCGCCTTCTATAAAGCCGAGTTCGTCTGGTTCTTTTTGTACTTTTTCTTCCACTACTTCATCTGCGTCTTCCCGCTGTTTTTCGCCTGCTAAATCTGCTGCTCCAGCTGCTTGATTTATTGGGTCATGACCTAAAATATCGGCAGCTTGCGCGTAACAGACGGCCCTTGCAAGTTCCGCATCGTCGAGAAAATCTATCTTTGGTTCGTGGACAAATATATCCTTCCATTTATTTTTAGTAATTTTTTCTGCAATTTCGGTTGATTCGTTTATGCCGTAGGCAACAATTTTTGCAGGCAGCTGTTTATCTTCTTCTTTAAGGTTTTTTATTAGTGTTGTTATTTTTTCGATATTTACTGGGGATTTGGATATTGTTGATTTGACAACTTTATCACCCTCTAACAAATGGACTTCAACAAAATCGCCGAAAATGCCGATAAGAACTGCGTGGGGGGTAATTGATTCTTCAGATTTTAAAAGATGATTTACACTAGATGCAATCGAAACGAATGCCTGAGGATCGAGTTCGAGTTCCTGGGAAAGTTTTTTAAGTAGTTTTGTTGTACTGTCCTGAAGTGTCGAATTTTCAAGATAAGATTCCGAGAGTCCGAAAACGGCCTTGGTGATATCTACCTTTGCCTGCTTGCCGGCAGCGTCGATTGCGATTGCAGCTTGATGAACTAGAACTTCTTGGCTTTGAAAGTTCTTCTGCCCAAAACCCAGGGTCATTATTTCGTCTTCTTTGAATTTCCAGATTGATGCCAGAATTCTGTCGGGAGTTAAAACTAATGAAAGATAGTTTTCTTCTTGCGAATTGTCTCTTTTAAGCAGATTTCCAAGGACTTTTAGCGGACCCATAACACGAAGTCATTATATATCAAAATTAAGTACTGTTATAACGGATTGACAGAAAACTGCGATTTAAAAATCGCAGGTCTGATGTCAAACGGCTACATACTTCTCCAGAAGTATAAATGCTGGAGAAGTTTATTGAGCTGAGCCTGTTGATTCGGAAGCTCCTCCGGTTGCTACAGGAAGATCAGAAAAACCGCCTGTTGTTCTTACTGGTTGAGGCGTAGGTAACTGCACTTCTGCATCTTGATTTGCATTTGGTGTACCGTCACTTCTTAAAACAAAGAACCAGACAGCTCCAAGGATAAGAGCCAGAATTGCAATAACAACTAAGGCAATGGTCACGATTCTCATTTTGCTTCCTCCGCCCTCTGGCATCTGGTGTTCTGCAGTTGGAAGTTGCGGGTTTGGGTCTGTAAATGGGGTTGGGTCTGGTCCCGCGGGAGGCGTGGGTTCTGGTGGCGGGAAGGCAGTGCCAGGGCCTTGAGGTGGAGGGGCGTCTGTTGCAAGATTAAGGCCGCTAGGCATAATTGATTCTTCCGGCAGTGGGGCCGGAATTGGATCTGCTGGAGCAGTTGAGACTTCCGGCATCGGTGGCGGTGGTGGAGCTTGAGGCGCTGTTTCCATGGACGGAGGTGGATCAATTGGAGGTGTAGAAAAAGGAGGTTCAGGCGACGGTGGTTGTTTGAAAACGTCATTTGATAGAGTATCTGCCGATGCTTGGGCAAATTGCCCAGGTTCTATTGGGCTTGGACCTGTAGGTGGGGGTGAGCCTGGTTCAATTGGTGGTGCGGGCTGAGGGTCAGCCGGTGCGGGATTTGGATTTTGGTTATCGTCTCTCTGGGCAGGGTCCATAAAGTTACTTTAAGGAGACAACCTACGGTTTTCTCCTTAATATTCCTCTTTTCTTAAAAGGTCAATTTTGAACTAGCAAAAGCCAGATTCAAAATTGATTTTAGTTATTATCAGATATTGTAGCATAGATTCTTCTGACTCCAGAACCCGTGGATTCTTCTTTTATTATTTTAAAATATTTGAGCTTTCCCGTGCTTTCCGCGTGGGGTCCTCCGCAAAATTCCTTAGAGTATGCTTCTTCTACTTTGTCGGAATTGCCCATGTAATATATATTTACCAAATCGCCGTACTTTTCATCAAATAAGCCGATTGCACCAAGTTCATCAGCAGCTGCTTTGGGCATAACTTCTTTGTGGACAGTCAGGTTTTGCTGGATTTTATCGTTGACGATTGTCTCGACTTCTTTTATTTGTTCGTCGGTCATTTTTGCGTCGTGAGTAAAATCGAACCTTAATCTTTCGTCTGTTATATGCGAACCGGTTTGATGAGCATGCGTGCCCAAAACATCTCGGAGTGCTTGATGGAGAAGGTGGGTTGCGGTATGAAGTTTGGCGGCTTGGTCGGATTGTGTTGTAAGGCCTCCTTTAGTTTTTTCTCCGGCTTTTCTTGAAAGTTCCTGGTGAGATTTGAGCTCTTTTTCAAAACCGGGCACATCGACTTCTTTTTCAGCGTCGGCTGCAAGTTCCATTGTAAGTTCGATTGGAAAGCCGAAGTTTTGGTAAAGGTCGAAAGCAACTTTGCCAGAGATGTCGCCTTGGATTTTTTCAAATTCTCTTATACCGCTTTCTAGCGCTTTTTTGAATTTTTGCTCTTCTTTTTGAAGTTCCCCTACTATCGACTCCTGGAATTCTTGAAGTTTGGGGTAAAAATCGCCGTAAATGTCAATTGTGGTTTTAACGAGTCTTCCCAAAAAATCTTCTTTTATTTTAAGAAGTGAAGCGTGACGAATTGCGCGTCTTATAAGTCTTCGTGGTATGTATCCCCTATCAACATTACTTGGCGTTACTCCGTCTGAGATTAGGAAAATTGCCGAGCGCATATGATCAGCGACGATGCGGGCTGATTTAGGATTAAATGCTTCTGATAACTCCTCTATTTGCTTCATTAAAGGAAGAAATACGTCCGTTTCAAAAACGGAAGGAGCTTTATTTAGGATGGCAAGAATTCGTTCGAGGCCCATACCGGTATCGACGTTTCTTTGGGCAAGTGGTTTGTAGGTTCCGTCTGCTTGCTTATCGTATTCCATGAAAACATCGTTCCAGATTTCGACAAACCGTTCTCCGTCGCGGTCGGGGTCTTGGCCGTTTAAAGGACCGCCGACTACGTCGTAAAACATTTCGGTATCCGGACCACATGGGCCCGTTGGACCAACTGGTCCCCACCAATTATTTTTCTTAGGGAATTTAAAGATATGACCTTCACTCATGCCGAGACTGATCCAAATGTCATAAGATTCTTGGTCAAACGGAGCATCTTCATCGCCGGCAAAGACAGAGACGTAGATTCTTTTGGCGTCGAGTTTTAGATGATTAATTAAAAAATCGTAGGACCAGGAAATTGCTTCTTCCTTCCAGTAATCACCAAGTGACCAGTTGCCAAGCATCTCGAAAAATGTGTTGTGGGTTGTGTCCCCTACTTCATCTATGTCATCTGTGCGCAGACATTTTTGGACGTTAACCAATCGTTTTCCTCCCGGGTGAGGTTGGCCTAATAAATAAGGAATGAGCGGATGCATTCCGGCTGTAGTGAACATAACACGCTGAGTACCAGCAAGCTCCACGTCTTCTTTTGGAACGAGTGATGCTGACGGGATTATTGTGTGCCCTTTTTCTTCAAAAAACTTAAGGAAATTTTGTCTTAGTTCTGCTGATTTCATCAGTCTAATTATATATCAGACGATCCTCATAGCCGAGAAATTATATAGAGAAATGACAAGAGAGAGACCGTCAGATTTAGATGTTCAGCGAGTTGCAAGACGTAATTGGTCAAATCATTGCCCTGGGGTTGATGGCATTATAAACGATCACATAAATCAGCATGGTGGAAATTTGCGTAGCGGGGAATTTGGCTTACCTTCGAGGTCATACACGTGGTACGAAGGGAAAGTTGGGCATTCTGTGAGAATGCTTTTAGACATGGCAGATAAACCCCCGGTTAAAAGTTTGGGGAGCCGTCTGGCAGGATGACGAGAATAATTTAGTCAGATACTTATCAGAAGCTGAAGACCGAGTCCTGGAAACACCAGTAACTGCTGATACTTTTAGAGGTACTTTTGATCAAATACTAGCGCAGATCGAAGATCAATCCCATGGAATTTTAGAACATGGAAAGCAGGTACCACTTACTCCGAGACCTTCTCGATGATTAAAAAGTCTGGGAAGAGTTAGGATTCGTGGGCATGTTGAGGAGAGCGGTGGAAAAAGCGGCGGCCTTTTTTCTGGAGGTTTTCGATGTGGGCAGGTGTAATTTCCCTGAGTTCTTCTATTTGATCTTCAACTTCCTCAGATACCTGTGAAAGCTGAGACTCTATTTTTTCTGTTGTCTGCTCTATTGCTTCTTGAGCTTGGTCGGCGTTTTCCTGGATTTGTTCTAGGATTTTCTTTCCTTCTTCCAAAAGCTGATCGCGTATTTTTTTACCATTTTCGTTTGTAAACAAATAAGTTAGGGCCGCACCAATGGCTACCCCAAGTATCAAATTGGAAGGGTTACTGTTGCTGTTGCTCATTCTTTTTTGATGGTGATTTTTTTCCTTTTGGTTTATTTAAGATGTGGGCAATGCCAGCACCTGCAGTTAGTGCAGTAAAAAAGTTGCCTGCAGAATCTATCGGTTTTTTAACTTGCGAAACAAGATCGTCGGCGTCGTCGAAAAGTCTGTTCATGCGCCAGAGAGTTTTTCTCATGTCTTTCAGCACGAAAAATACTTGGAATCCAAGAGCTGCAAGAAAAACGGCAAGAACAACTATCACAGTTAGGAGAATTGTTTGAGTTATGTCCATATAGGCAGATTTGTTCTAAAGGTATACTTTAAATCGGTTTCCTTTGTCAATCAGCGCATTTATCTGGCCAAGCGGACAATCCTTGTAACTTTAGCCTTTGGGGAGAGGCGGCGAGAGGCGACAATTTCTATTGTGTTTCTCCCCTCTTCAAGCTTAATTTGGGTTGAGAATTTGCCTTCTGGATCCACGGGGATTATTTCGCCTTCAATAGAGACTGTTGCTTCTGTTTGGGTTTTGCCCGCAACCTCAATAACCGATGCAGTGGTTGTTATGTCGTCTTGAGGAGATGTTATTTCAAGCTTTGGTGTCGAAAGAAAGGAAGTGTACTGTATAAGGAGATAGGCAATAAAAGCGATGGCCAACATCGCAAAAAGTCCTGGCAAGATTTTTTCGGGTGTAAACATAAATCTTTTTCTTTTGGTGGGAAGAATTTTTTTGGTCGGGTATTTTTTTTCGTCATATTCGGCACGATAAAGAGCCAGTAAATGCTTGTCGTCGAGCCCAAGCATGTCGGCGTAGCTTCTAATAAATCCCCTAACGTATGCCGGCTCCGGTAGGGATTCCCATCTTCCTTCTTCCAGTGCTTCTATAAATTCCTTTTTAAGTAGTAGCTTTGATGCTATTTCTTCTTGTGATAGACGTTTTTGCTCGCGGGTTGTTCTTAAAAGTTCGCCTAACGTTCTCATTTCAAAATTACGATTCCTGCGGAGGTTCTTGTTGTGATTGGAGATATTCTTCTGCGTTTTTAACTAAAACGTCGCGCGGCTTGGAGCCTTCTCCGGGTCCAATTATACCCGCTGATTCGAGTTCATCAATTAATCTTGCCGCTCTTGCATAACCCACTCGAAGTCTTCTTTGCAGCAGAGACGCGGATGCGCGGTCGTACTGGCAAACGGTTCTGACTGCTTCTTCGAATAGTTCATCCTGTTCGCCTGTGTCTCTGGCACCACCCCTTTGGCCGATTGGCATTTGGGTAACTTCTTCAGTGTACTCTGGAGCAAAGCCGGAACTCTTTAGGAAATCGATTAAATTTCTTATTTCGCTGTCTGAAACGTAAACGCCTTGAATTCTCTGCGGCTTGGAAGCGTCTGGAGGAACGTACAACATGTCACCTTTGCCTAAAAGTTTTTCGGCTCCTGGCTGGTCGATAACAACGCGCGAGTCGATCATCGAAGAAACGTTGAATGCGATTCTTGCTGGAATGTTTGCTTTGATAAGCCCTGTTATGACGTCGACGGAAGGTCTTTGGGTGGCGACGACAAGATGAATTCCTGTTGCTCTTGCCATCGCGGCCAATCTGACGATCGCGTCTTCGACCTCGACAGGGGCAAATTCCATCAGGTTGTGAAGCTCATCTATTATGATCACTATATAAGGAAGGGCTTGAAAGCCTGACAGTTCGTTGTACCCTGCGATATTTCTTACTTGAGCTTCGCGGAATAACTTGTAGCGTCTGTCCATTTCTTGCATGGCCCATTTAAGGGCAGAGAGAATTTTGTCCGGTTCGACAATTACTGGGGTCAGAAGGTGCGGGATATCGTTGTATTCCGAAAGCTCGACTCGTTTAGGATCAACAAGAATTAATTTTACTTCCTGCGGGCTTGCACGAAATAGAATCGTTGCAATCAGAGCGTTCATAAGAACAGATTTACCGGATCCAGTTGTTCCTGCAATTAAAAGATGGGGCATTTTAGCAATGTCTGCAACTTGTGGGTTGCCGGAAACATCCAGACCCAAACCTATTGCAGTTTTGGATCTGTTGCTTCTCATCTCGTCGGAAGACAGAACAGCTTTTAGGGAAACAACTTCGGGTGAAATGTTTGGTATTTCGATACCGACTAATGATTTTCCGGGAATTGGTGCTTCTATTCGTACGTTTCCGGTTGACGTTGCAAGCGCGAGCGCGAGGTCGTTTTGTAAAGTTAAAATTTTGGAAAGCTTCGTTCCCATCGGGATTTTCATTGCGTATTGAGTAATGGTCGGGCCCAAATTAACTTCGGTTACTTCTGCGGAAATCCCAAAACTTTCGAGGGTTTTTTCGATAGTTTGGGCATTTTGTTTAAGATTGCCGCGGTTGGCAGAAGATTCTTTTGGTGTTGAAAGCAGGGAAAGAGGAGGATATTGCCAGATTCTCGTTTCTCCGGGAGAATTAACGACGATACTTTCCGTTAAGCCCATTTGGACGTCGTCTCTTTTTGGAACGCCTCTTGGTCTATAAGAGTCGTCAGGGCCTCGTGTCACAAAACCACCTTTTGATCTAAAGACGGTCGATTTTATTGCCTTTAGGACATTTCGGATTTTGCTAAAAATCGCAACGATCGTTGCGATTGCCTTATCGACGCTGGTGTTAAAAGTAATAATAAGTGAAATTAAAGTTGCAAATAAAAGAACAAAAAACGCGCCTGGCGCAGTGATAAGTGATTTAAAAACTACCCAGATAGAAGTTCCGGCGACACCGGCTGATTCTTCGGAAGCGATGGCAACTAATCCAAGAAGGGAAAGAAAAACTCCGCTTAAACCTAAAAGTACGTTTAGTTTCGCGAAGCGGCCACCAATTGCAAGGAGCGGAAGACTGAATACGGTAAGAAGGACAGGAATTAGAACGATACCAACACCAAATATTCTGTAAAGTGAATTTTTGACATCGAGTAGAGTTCCTGCGCTTGTAAAAAAAGAGATAAAGATTAAGACAGAAGAAGCAAGAAGCGAAAATCCAATTATGTTTGTGATCGTTTTCTTTTCTAGAGCCAAGGGCGGCTGTTTGGATCTTCTTCTGTATCTTCTTGGCATTATCTTCTATTATACTTAAATTTTGATGGCTTGTCTACTATAGGATACACTTCGTGTATCCTGTGGTGCTCGTTCTGCAATGCAGAACTGCGCGCGTAAGGTCTTTAGTAGGTCGGCAAGTACTCTTTAACATTTTCTTGGGTCAGTTGAACTGAGGTGGTTTTCCCTTCCAGTTTCGACTTTGCGACTTTTCTGCAGATACCATTTATTGTTCGATCTAGTGTTCTCATACCAGCATCGTAACCAAGGGGTCTTACGATATGCGACCAAACTCCTTCATCAAAAACAATTTCGGTATTTTTAAGACCGGACGCTTGGATTGCTCTTGGAAGTAAGTAGTTTTTGCCGATTATTATTTTTTGTTCATCTGTGTACGACGGCATTTCGACTACTTCAAGTCTATCCAAAACTGCAGTTGCAATACCGGCTGTGTTATTTGCAGTTGTTATAAAAAATACTTGTGAAAGATCGACTGGGTGGTCGATGTAGTGGTCGAGAAAATTACTGTTTTGCTCTGGGTCGAGAAGTTCTACTAAAACTCCCATAATATCTGCTTTTGCTTCGTCGGTTACCCTGTCGATTTCGTCAAGCAGAATGACAGGATTTTTAGAGTTTACTCTTCTTAAAACTTTAACTATTTGTCCGGGTTCGGCATCTGGATGCGAGCGTGCTCTTCCTCGTAGTTGAAGTGCGTCGCCCATACCACCCATCGGGATTCTGCCTATTTGTCTTCCTAAGGCACTGGCAATTGAATATGCCATGGTTGTTTTACCCGTACCAACTAAACCGAGAAGAAGTAGGGCCGGAGCCTTTGTTGATGTTGCGCCTTCTTTTGACTTGAGATTTTCAATCGAAATGAATTCCAAGAGGCGCTCTTTTATATTCTCTAGGCCGTAATGGTTTTGATCCAAAACACGTTTTGCATTTTCTAAAGAAAGATTATCTGGAGTGGCGTTCGTCCAAGGAAGAGAGACTATCCAGTCTAAATATCTTGCCGCAGAATCGTATTCCTGGGAATAACTTTCTGCGCTTGCAAGCCTTGTTAGCCTGTCTATAAGCGCTCGCGCTTTTATTTTGAGATCTTGGGGGACGTTACTTTTTGAAAGTTTGTCCTCAAGAAGTTTAATATCGTCGTACTGGGCAGGCATAGTTACATTATCTTAGTAATCGAGGATAGATTCCAGTCACTAGAGAGTTTCCAAAGATCCGGATAGTCTATTTTGGGAAATTATTATCCTTGCTTCTTTAATTTTTGAAATAAATGGTTTTATTTTAGACGCGCTACTTGTCACGAGCTCGATGCTGTCACTGTTTGAATCTTTGCTATTTGAAATAAGAATCGCGGTCGAAATAGGTTCAAATTCACCCTCCAGGAAACCCTTTGAACTTTCTCCCTCTTTGTACATTTTTGTTATCTCTTTTGCTGTGTCTAGGGACGATGTTAAAAAGGTAAGGTCTTCTGCTTCAAAAAGCACCAGGGTAGCTTCTTTGTTGTCACCAGGTAACTTGAGGAGGTGATAGTTTACTTCATTGTCTGATTCTGTCTTGTACAACTCTTGTTGTTCTGTTTCTGAGACTATACCTGCGAGGGTCGAAAAGTCTATCGATGTTTGTGATTTTTGGGCAATTACAAAATTTCTGTTTTCGCCGAAGGCTATGAAAAACTGACCACTTTCGCTTTTAAAATTGGCATTCAGCCAATCTTCAAGATTTTGTTGGAGTTTAAAATTTTTAGAAACGATACCGTTAAAATTTTCCGCAAAAATTGCGATGTTTGTGTTTTGTGGAATTTTTACATTTTTAGGAGGGATGAAGTGCTTACCTTTGAATTGTTGGTTTTCTGTTGAAAAGCTAAGACGGTTATTTAGGAAACTTAAGTTAATTGTAAGAGGTGAAGTGAAAGCAAGTTTGGTAGAGGTTGCGCTGTCGAGTTCAAACTGGATACCGTCTGTTGTGTTTGCTGGGAGGTTAAGCTTTTCTAGAAGTTTTTGAGCTTCGTCCTTGTCTTGATTTTTGATATCAAAGGCAAGAGAAAATTTATTTTTTTCAGAATTTAAGTAAGCCTTACTTGTTGTTTTGGGTTTAACAAGAAATAATGATAGGATGACAATACCTGTTACAAGAAGGATGCCCAAAACTAATTTTGGGTATTTTTTCATTTTTTAAAATCTTTTGGGTCGTCTGTCTCTGCTTGGGCCTCGTCTGTCGCCTCCTGGCCTTGGACCCCTGCTGTCTCTACTCGGACCGCGGTCTGGGTCTCCTTCCAAATTCATCGAAAGGTTAACACGTCCCATATCGTCTATTTCGGCAACTCTTACTTTAACAATATCCCCAACTTTGACTACGTCTTCTACTTTTTCTACTCTGTGAGGGGCAAGTTTTGAAATGTGAACCAGTCCTTCTTTGCCCGGCAGCATTTCGACCATTGCGCCAAAAGGAAGAATTCGCTTAACTGGCCCTTCAAAAATTTCGCCCGGTTGAGGTTCTTTGACAATACCTTCCACCCATTCGGCTGCTTTTTGTGCGGCTTCCGCGTCTATTGAGCTTATTGAGACTGTTCCGTCGTCTTCGATATCAACCGATGCGCCGGTCGTGTCGATTATTTTGTTTATTATTCTGCCACCCGAGCCGATAACTTCCCCGATTTTGGAAGGATCGATTTTGACCAAAATAACGGTCGGAGCATACTGCGAAACCTTTTCTCTTGATTTTGGAATTGCGGCGTTCATGATTTCCAATATTGCGCCTCTGGCTGTTTTTGCTTTTTGGAGCGCTTCGGCAAGAACATCTGGGTGAACGCCGTCGAGTTTAATGTCCATCTGGATTGCGGTGACGCCGTTTTTGGTACCGGCTACTTTAAAGTCCATGTCGCCTTGAGAATCTTCTTGGTAGGCGATGTCGGTAAGAAGAACGTACTTTGATTTATCGGCTTTGTCCGTTATTAGGCCGATTGAAATACCCGTGACCGATTCTTTAATAGGAACGCCTGCGTCCATAAGGCCGAGAGTTGACCCACTGGCTGCTGCCATCGAGGTCGACCCTGCTGAGGAAAGGACCTCGGAAACTATTCTTATGGTGTAAGGGAATTCGTCCGGGGATGGTAAAGTTGGAACCAAAGCTTTTTCCGCAAGTGCTCCGTGGCCAATTTCTCTTCTGCCCGGGCCCATTAGTCTTCTGACTTCTCCGACAGAAAATGGCGGAAAATTGTAGTGGTGCATATATCTTTTTCTCTCTTCTTTGTTCATGCCGTCTATAAGTTGTTCGAGAGACGGCGAACCCAGTGTGACTATTGAAAGGACTTGGGTTTCTCCTCTTTGAAAAAGACCGGATCCATGAGTTCTGGGAAGAACTCCAACTTTGGCTGTAATTTTTCGCAGTTCGTCTGGTTTTCTACCGTCAATACGGATTTTCTTTGTAAGAACCTGGTTCCTGAGAAAATCGGCAACGGCCCCGTCAAGGATGTTGGCAAGTACCTTTTGAGACAAACCTTCAATCGGCGCGTCTTCTTTTAAGAATTCTTCTTTAAGCTTATCGAGGGCTTCGCCGAACCAGCGCTCGTCTTGGGCGACACCAGGTTTTTCTAAGTCTTTGATAATGTTTTTTTCGATCGCGTCCCTGACTTGCTTCAGCAAGGTTTCTTCAAGCGTTTTGGCTTCGTATTCCTGCTTGGGTTTCCCTACTTCTTTTACTAAGTCTTCGATCAATTTAATTACTTCGCGGCCTGCTTCGACGCCGTATTTTATGGCACCGGCCATTTTGTCTTCAGCAACTTGGTTTCCGCCGGCTTCGATCATGACCACTTCATCGTTTCTCGAGACAAGCACGAGATCTAGATCGGAGAACTTCTTCTCTTCTTCTGTTGGGTTTGAAAAGTAATCGTTATCTTTTTGGCCAACACGGATTGCACCTATTGGACCGTTCCAAGGAATGTCAGAGATTGAAAGTGCTGCGGAGGCCGCAATTAGAGAAAGAACGTCGGGGTCGTTTTCTTGGTCAATTGAAAGGACGGTAACTATCACCTGAACTTCTTGATTATAGTCATTGGGGAAAAGCGGTCTTATTGATCTGTCGATAAGGCGGGAAGTCAAAATTGCTTCTTCAGAAGGTCTGCCTTCGCGCTTGATGAAGCGTGAACTGTGAATCTTTCCACCCGCGTAGAGTTTTTCTTCGTAATCAACGGCCAGAGGGAAATATCCGAGATCGACGGAGGATTTTTGAGAAACAGCGGTTGCCAAAACGACGGTGTCGCCGTATTGAGCGAGAACTGAACCATTGGCGTGGCCTGCCAGCTCTCCAGTTTCGAGAACGAGTTTTTTGCCTGCTAATTCTAATTCTTTACGTACAACTTTTGCCATTTACTAAAAGGAATGAAACAAGAAGAGGGGAGTTAGAAATCGGATACTGAGAATCAATTTATTGATTCGAAGTACTCAACTTCCAACAGCCCTATTTCTTTTAATTCCAAGGTAATTATATCTTATAGTCACTTATTTTGCAAGGGTTGAGGGCTGTGTGAGTTGGGGAAGATGAATGGCCATCATAAATTTTGCAATTGCGAAATTTATGATGTTTTTAGGGTTTGTGTTAAAAACTTGTACAACCCGGTTTGTATTAGGTAGACAAGCTGACTGATCAAGGTCTTTCCTTGATTCCTAGAAGGGTGGGATCCTTACGTTTAAGGTCTCACCTTAACAAGGATGAGACCTTTTCAAAAACAAGTGCCAAGGATCAGTATTAAGGGGGAGCAAGGATATTTCCTTTTTACTTGGATAATCCCAATTTACCAATAATATCTTTATATCTGTCTGGGGCTTTGCGGGTTAAGTAATGAAGGAGTCGTCTGCGTTTGTTGATCATGGAAAGCAAGCCTCGCCTTGAGTGGTCGTCGTGGCCGTGAGATTTAAGGTGGTCACTGACGTTTTGTATACGCTGGGTTAAAAGCGCGACTTGAACCTCTGGAGAGCCTGTGTCTCCTGCATGAGTTGCAAATTTGTCTATTACTGATTTTTTTGCAGTTGCCGATGCCATATTGGATTGTAAGTATATCTTATGAGCCTGAAATGGTCAAACTTATTCTTTGTTTTCGCCGAAAGATTTTGAACCTCGGTAGATCTTTGGGGGCTTAAGCCATTCGTTGGGATCCCTCGAGCCTTGAGGCTCCCCTTCTACTTCTTCTATAGATTTATTGCTGCCTGTTGTCGGGTACTGCATCGTGTTTTGCGGCCTGGGAAACTGAGGTGGGCGCTGGAATCTGGGGTCTGGTTGTAGTCTGGGCTGCTGTGGAATTTGATGCTGTTGTCTTTGCTCTGTCCGGATTTGCCTTTCCGGAATTTGAGGTTTTGCAGCAGTTTGTGCAAGGCTGGCTTTACCCGCGCCAAATTTAATTAGCCACGAAGCCGCGTCGAATGTGAGTGGAGAAGCGAGGTTGGGTGAGAAATTGTTGGTAGAGTCTTGAATGCCGGAGTAAAAATTAAAGGCTATATCTTCGTCTACGGGGAGGGAGAGTTCCTGGGCCATTTTTGCGGTCACTTCGCTAACGCCCGAGGAAACTGGACTGACAAAATCAACTTGAGCAAATTTTTGGCTCACTTCTTTATTGCTGACATTAATTATTGTGGCTTCTGAGTCAATTTGTTGTTCACGAGTAACTTTTTCTCTCAACTCTTGAGAGCTGTTAAAGCCTATCGCGAAGACTAAATCAGCAGGAGAACTAGTGTATTCAAGGGAAACTTGCTCTTCGGTTATGGGTTTTGATCCGGGAAGTGGGTGAACTACGATTTTGAGCCTGGTTCCCTCGAGGGAGTAAGAAACTCGCTCTACAGTGTCAACAGCATCCTCTACTACGATCACAGGCGTTTTTGTGCTTCCTTTTTTGCCTACTTTGTCGACTCCATAGAGTCGTTGAGCATCGCCTACCGAGGGGTCTTTAGCCGCAATTTGGGCTTTTTTGCCGAGTTTAGCAAGAGAAAGATAAAGTCCGAGTCCGGCCGCAAGGCCGTCAAACCCAAGATTAGGGGAAACGGCGATTAAAATATTTTGGGCTTCGGTTATGTCTTCCAGTACTTTATTTTTCAGGTTCGGATCCATGCTATTTTGTACTATGGGCCGAAAGATTCTAATGTATCACCCTCTTGAAAGTCAAGTTCGCCTGAAAATGCGATTCCACATTCCTGGCCGGCAAGAACAGAAGGGAAATCTTTTTTGAACTTTTTAATAGTTGCGATTTTTGCCGTTGCTACCTGATTTTCGTTTCGCATTAGAGCGACTTGGTCACCGACGGTGAACTTCCCTTTTGTGACTTTTGTGCCGGCGATTTTCTTACCTTCGATTACAAAACTCGCAATTATTGTTCCCCTGCCTACTACTTTAGACTGAACTTTGGCCTGTTCGAACCCTTCGGCTACGCCCTCCATATCTTCCAAAAGCTTATATATGACATCGTAGCTTTTAATTAAAACGCCGTCCCGTTCAGCTTTAGAAATTACAGAACTTGGAGTTTTAATATTAAAAGTAATTATCGGCGCGCCTGCAGTTTTAGCAAAATCAATATCTTTTTCGCTTACGTCTCCGGTCGCGGACGAAAGAACAAGGATGGTTTTGGGGAGATTTTCTAAAATTGCTTCCAAGCTTCCCCTAACGTCAGCTTTAATAATCAGTTTAAATTTGCTCTTTGCATCTTGGGCTTTGGCGATTATGTCAGCAAATGAAACTGGAGATAATTCTTCTTGAATTGCAGCTACGATTTGGTCTTTTACAATACTGCCGACTTCGAGAGTCTTTTTAAAGCCGAGTATCTCGACGGGGTCGCCGGGAAGTGCCTCTTTTAGATTTTTGCCTCCGTCATCAACAAGCGCTTTGACGGTAATTGTGTCAGAATCAACAATAATTTTTTGCCCAATTTTTAGCGTGCCGCGGTTTACAATCACAGTTACAATTGGTCCCCTTCTTTTATCCATGAATGACTCAACGACGAAGGCTTCAAGAGGCTCTGATGGCAGGAATGGCTGCGGGTTAAGATCCCAAACCAAAAGGATAAGTTCGAGAAGTTCGTTAATGCCTTGAGCTTTTGGGGCTGCGACTTCGACGACCGGAACGTCTCCACCGTAACCCTCTACTGTTACTTCTTGTGTTTGCAGTTCTTTTTTGGCTTTTTCTACATTAACGTTTGGGAGGTCGACTTTAGTAATTGCGACGATAATGGGTTTATCTGCACTTTTTATATGCTTTATAGCCTCAACTGTTTGAGGTTTAACGCCATCGTTTGCGGCAACTGTCAAAACGACAATGTCGGCAGCGAGGGCTCCACGGGAGCGCATTTTCTCGAATGCTGCGTGGCCAGGCGTATCGATAAAAGTAATGGGCTTGCCTTCAAATTCTATTTTGTAGGCGCCGATGTGCTGCGTGATTCCGCCGTGCTCGCGTGCAACGACGTTTGTTTTTCTGATTGCGTCAAGAAGGGTAGTTTTACCGTGATCGACGTGACCCATAATGGTCACGATCGGCGGTCTTGTTAATGATGTGTTGTCTTTTTGCATTTTTAATTGTTAGCGTTCCCGGCAATGCTTTCATTTAAGCAGGCTTTTGGCCGTCGTCTTCATCTGGGTCTTGTGACTCAGTGTTTCCGTTTGTCGGAATGTCAGATTTGTCAGACTTCTCTGTATTGTCCGACTCATCGGCAGTCTCGCTCTCTGATTTTGCTGATTTATCTGATCCGCTGGTTTTCTGATTCTCTGAATCTTCCGAGGTTTCTGATTCATCTGATGTTTTTGGTTCTGGCTGAGCTTTATCGTCGCCTGGAGGTGCCGGTTGAGCTGCTGGTTCTGCGGCCGCGCTTGTAGTTTCTTCTGTCCCTGCTTCTTTGGGTGCTTTTGTTTCCCTTTGGTCCATTGACTTTTCTGCCTCTTTTGGCTTTTTTGGCTCAGTTACCCCCAAAGCTTTTTTCGCTTCTTCTTGAGCTGCCTTTTCTTTTGCTTCTACCTCTCGCGGCGAACCACTTTTACCTTGAATGTCTATTTTGTAACCGGTCAACTTCGCGGCTAGTCTTACGTTTTGGCCTTCTCTTCCGATTGCCAAAGACAATTGATCGTCTGGTGCTGTAACTACTGCGGTCTTTTCTTCTTCATTTACGGTTACCTGAAGCTCTTTTGCGGGTGAAAGAGCGGCTTTAATAAATTCTGCAGGGTCCTCTTGATACGCGATGATATCTATTTTTTCGTCGCCTAACTCGTTCATAACAGCTTGGACCCTGACGCCTTTTTGGCCTACGCAAGAACCAACTGGATCGACACCCATTTGGCTTGATGCGACTGCGATTTTAGACCTAGATCCGCCTTCTCTGGCGATTGCTTTAATTTCGACGCTGGCGGAAGAAATTTCGGGAACTTCCTGCTTAAAAAGAGCAGCCAGTAGACCTGGAGCGCTTCTGGAAACAATTATTTCTTCGCCTCGTGGGCCTTCTTTTATGCCAACTACGTAGAACTTTAGCCTTTGGTTTACCAAATAGTGTTCGCTATGAGATTGTTCGGGTGGAGGCATAATCCCTTCGGCTTTGCCAAGATTTACGGTAATAATCGGGCCAGAAATTCTCTGAATTATTCCGGAAACGACTGTGTCGATTTTTGCCGAATATTCCTCCATAATGGCGTTTTTTTCTGCTTCTCTTATTCGCTGCAGGATAACTTGTTTTGCCGTTTGGGCGGCAATTCTTCCAAAACCGGCGGGGGTTACGTCTTTTTTGCCTTTTTTTAGGGCAACTTCACCCGTATTTGAGTCGAGTTCGACGTCTATTCCTTCGGGGTCACTGTAGTCTTTGCGGTAGGCTGCTAAAATCGCCTGTTTTATTGAATCGATAACCACTTCAGGTTCTACTCCGCGTTCGGAGCAAACCTGATTTAGTGCGCTTGCAAATTCTGTTCGTGCTTGAATAGCCATTTTAGTTGTTGATCGTTGATAGTTTAGTCATGAATTCAAAAAAAGGCGCTAAGTGCGCCTAAAACTCTTTCCTCAGCTTTAAAATGCTATGCGAATGATAGCAAAATGAAAAAGGAGAGTCAACAAATGACTCTCCAAGAACAATTCTTGTTTAAAAAGAATTAAATAAACTTCCCCGGACTTTAGTCCGGGGTATTTTTTTCTTCGCTAGATTCAGCTTTCATCCCTGGGCTTAAAAGCCAGGGTTTTCTCGCTCAAAATAATTACGGTTTTCGTTTACTTTTTAGGCATCATGGTAACACCAACGTATACCGCTGATACACCAACTAATATGTAAACAATTCTTACTAATGAAGGCATGGCACCTAATACTGTTTCAACTAGGTTTATGTCCAAAAGTCCAACTAAACCCCAGTTCACACCACCTACAACCGTAAGAACGAAGGCAACCATATTTACGAGTTTTGTCGAGTTCATTAAAATCACCTCCTCTATTAAAGGGATGAGGACAACTTAAGTTTATGAGAGTCGAAAAATTTAGTCAATGATGCTTTACAATATTAGGCGTGACGAAGACTAACACAGAGATGATGAAGAAGATCAGGGACGATATCCTTGATTTAAAGGAATCTCCCCTTTATGAATATAGGGTCAAAAATCATTATTTTCCGGTTTTGGGAGAAGGAAATCATAATGCTGATATTGTTTTTATCGGAGAAGCACCGGGAGAAAAAGAGGCTTTGACCGGGAGGCCGTTTTGTGGTCCGGCGGGCAGAATCCTGGATGAGTTGCTTGAGGGGATCGGCTTGGATAGACAGGACGTTTATATTTCGAATGTCGTAAAGGACAGGCCACCAAATAATCGTGATCCACTGCCTGCTGAAATTGAGCTTTATTCGCCCTTTTTGTATCGACAGCTTGAGGTGCTTAAGCCTAAAGTTATCGCGGCTTTGGGTAGGTTTTCAACCAAATATATTTTGGAAAAGTTTGGTTTGCCGGAAGCAACGCAGACAATCACTCAACTACACGGAAAAGTGATCGATGTGAAAGTTCCGTGGGGCAAAGCTAAAATTATTCCTCTTTACCACCCGGCAGTCGCGCTTTACAGCGGTGGTTCCAAAAAAGTTTTAGTCGAAGATTTTAAGGTTATTGCTAAGTTCGGGAAGAAAGGGTAAATCCACTTCTAGTAATACTGCCTCTCTTTTCTATATAATTCTAGTTTATGAGCGCTGAACGAAAAACAAGTCAAACTCTTCCTGTACTGCACGCGCTGGTGCCTGGAGAAATTTTGGTTCAATCTAGGGATGATGTTTCACATGTGGACAACTTGAAGCAAGACGCCCAAAATTACTTGGACGGTCAGCCTGGCATTTTAGATCACGCGAAAGAAAAAGGTAAAGATATTATTGCCAGGACTTCATCTCACGGGAAGGTAATATTGATTGGCGTAGGAGTAGCGGCGTTTGCAGGTACAGCAGGAGCAATTTTAATTTATAGGCATGAACACGACAAATCAGTAGAAACTTAGTAGCCTGGAATGCTAGGTGCTCCGGAACCGGAGAGGAAGAAATAGTAAACTGCTGCGTAAACAAGACCCCCGATTATTAAATAAATAACAACCCATTGCCAAAGAGGCCTTTTCCCGTAGCCTTTTTTCTCTGGGGTTGTTGTTTGTTCGTCTGCCATATCTAATTTAAGAATAGAACTAGTTTGATTCTAAGTCAAATTAAGTTTGGACTGTGAGTGGCAGTTGCCCTGAAAGTACTTTTTCCACAACTGCTCGGGGTTCAAGCCTTGCCAGCTCACGAGGGTCAGCAATGTGAAATGTATCGAGTATTTGGCGCGGTTCTTCGACGCTGAACACTTGCTCGTCAACTTGCCCTACGGGTCCCGCGCATCTTGCTATAAGTACGTCTGCCAAAAGCTGTTGTGTTTTCGGGTTTTTAACAACGGAAAATGTTGTAAGTTTAGGTTTTAATTCGGCTGGAAAATGCCTTCTTGCATTTTCTCCATCCTCGAGTTTTAGTTGCAGCTCTCTGATTTTTGGAAAATACTGGGGGTGGTTGTGAGCGGCTGCTTGCCAACTTTCTTCTGTTCCTTCCTGGTATGCATGCAGCACGTCCTGGGCTACCGCCTCTAACGGTTCGGGGTTTTCGGGAGTTTTACGAGCTTCCCTTCCTATTGCTTTTTTAAAGAGAACGCCTATCTGGCCACCTATTTCCACGGGCATCTATAAATTAAGTATACTGCGATTATTGTCGGTGTACGAGTGGTCAGTTTGAGTAGTAAGTTTTAGTCTCCCTGTAAGTACGTACGCGATAACTGTTTCGGGTTTTATATCCTTTAGTTCATTACTGTTTCTGATTCCCATTTCATTGAACATAGTTCTTGATTCGACAATTCTATCTACCCTTCGGTTAAGTCGACCTTCCGAACTTGTGGATCTTGCCCAGAGAATATCGATTAAGAGATGGGGAGCGTAAGCAAATCTGGTTCCAGGGAAATAATTCTGAACAAGATTTCTCAAGTCTTCGGGAGCGTTTTCTTGTGCAGTTTGAGCTTTCTTTAAGGCTTGTTGTAATTCCAAGATTTTTTCTGAATAAACTGGGTTATTTTTGGCTGTTTCTGTCCACCGATGGTTGTTTGTAACTTCATCTAATTCTTCGATATCTCTTAAATGAAATTCTAAACGGTAAACAGTAAAGACGCTTTTTGCCGCTTTGATTAAATCGCTTCTTTGCGGCGCTTCCGGATTGCTTGTGCTTTTGAAGCTTCTGACGAATTCTCCAATTCTTTCAAGCATTTATTGGTGTGGATAATACTCCTTGGATAATTTCCTTGTCAAACTTGGAATTGGGGGCAGGTGTGCTATACTAAATTCGAAATGACAGAAACAGGAGAAAGCTCACCAGGCGTCGCAACACCAGAACCAACAGTAGCGGAACCTGTGGTTCCTGCTCAAAACACTGAAGCCCCTAAAGAACCTTCTGGGCTGGGAGCATTTATTGCTAAAGCTCGAGCTGCTCTTCATCTAGGACCAAAGCCAGAAGCACCAGTTCCTCCAGCAAATCCACAAGCTAAATAATTTTTTGGGAACTAGTTTTGTTTTTTCTTCCCCAGTAGAAAATAATTACAAATATTAGCACCGCGGAAAAGATAATTAGAATTACAATTGCTCCGGTTACGCCAATAATTCCAACAAGTTTTAAAACTCCTGTAATTATTTGCCCAAATGCTTCCCTCACGCAAAAATTATATCACCGGGAGAATTGAGAGTGTGGTCGTCTGAAACTTAGCCAGACTATGTTGATGAGAGAGTGAGTTATTATTGCCACAATTAGTCCAAAGTTGACCATTGACCACCATGGTTCAAATCTTGAAGTATAACGAGAGAAATTGAGATTTTTAGACCACAGAATTGTGGCATTTTTCATTTTGGAAAATTATAGCATTAGACTATTGAGTGAAGTGGCAACTGTTTCATGAATGGTTGTATGATTGAGGTATAATTTATTCCTATGGCTATTGACTGGTCGACAATTTTTAAAAAATATAGGGGTAAATGGATTGCTCTTAAGGACGATGAGAAAACTGTAATTGCTGCTGGCGAAACTGCAGTTAAGGCTCTTGAATCTGCAAAGAAGAAAGGTCACCAAAATCCAATTTTGGTGGAAATGCCAAAACACCTCGTGCCATTAACGTTGCAAACATAGGGTATAATATAAGTGCAAGTAAGTCCCTATGTGTGGGGTTCCGGATGGTTCCTCATAAAAGCACATGGGGCATTGTTTATTTAAATAGACCATTTTCCTCGACTATTTTTTTCTTAATCACATCATAATAAATACCATCTAATTTTTCATACTTTCTAAAAATAGCCCAACTAACAAAATCCGTTGCCTGCAGAGATTTTTCTTCTGATGGAGATTTTATCTGAACGCTTATTTTGACTTTGTGATTATCAATGGTTTGTTTCTCGATATAATCTTTAAAATTTTCATTAAGAAATTTATTTGTTTCTCTTTTTGCTGCTATAAAAGTTACATTTTTATTGGTATCAACCAGCTTTTTGGTCATGATTCTGTCAAGTAAAATATTGGTAACATAATTGTAAAGAACATGTTTTTGTTGCCTTAGCCTCGTATAGACTTTTTCTTTGTTCAAATAAATAGTCATTATTGTGATCTCTTTTTTATTTAAGAGTTTGAGAAGACTTAATCGGGTTCTGGGTTTTTCTTTGTAAGAGTGGAGCACGCCACCGCTTAATTTTTTAACTTTTTTCCTAAGTTGTGAATGCACTTTCTTGACTACTTTTTCAAGAGGCTTTTTGTCTTCGATTGAAACAGCAGTGATGACGAAAAATTTTGAATTTTTCTTTTTCGAGTTAAATCCCAAGTCTCCTGATTCATCCAAGAATATATAAGCCATGATCAGTCTTGTGTATTAGTCTCTTCCTAACTTATGATCAATGATTTTAGGAGTTTTCTAACTCTTCCAAGAGTTCTTTTTTCCCTTCGACTGCGTTCTGCAAAATTGCAGAACTTCGCTCAGGATAGATTATCTAACTCCTCGAGTAATCTTTTTTGCTCTTTGGATAATCTAGTTGGGACTTTGAGGCGGACGATGACGTAGTGGTCGCCTTTGGCGGGGCCGCTGACGCGTTTAATTCCTTGACCTTTAAGACGGATTTGAGTTCCGGGTTGGGTGCCTGCTGGAACTCGTATTTTAACGTTGCCGTCGACTGTTTCTATTTTGGCTTCTGTTCCAAGGGCGAGTTCTGTAAACGAAAATTGTTTTTCGCTGATAACGTCTGCTGCGCGTCTTTGAAATTTAGGATGAGAACCAACTTGAACTACTAAAATAAAATCTTTGAATTGGATTTCGGAACCGTTGTCAACGCCGGGGGGGATTTTTATTTTTTGTCTTTTGCCATTTACTTCGATTTCTTTTTCCGCTCCATGAATCGCGTCCATAAAGTCGACGTTTACTAAATAGCGGGGGAGCCGTGCTTGTCGTCCAAAAGGTGATCTTTCACCGAAGATACTTTCGAAAATATCAAATGGGTCGGAAAATCCGCTGAAGTCGAATCCTGCTCCATCGCCCTGTCCCATATTGCTCCAGCTGTAGGTTTGGTAACCGCCCCGTCCTTGCCCAGCACCACCGAAACCGCCGCCCGGTTCAAAGGCGCTATGGCCATATTGGTCGTAGGCGCTTTTCTTCTGCGGGTCAGAAAGTACCTGGTACGCTTCGTTAATTTGTTTGAATTTTTCCTCGGCGCCTGAAGTTTTGTCGACGTCGGGGTGATGCTTGCGCGCTTTGGTGCGGTATGCCTTTTTTATTTCTTCTGCACTAGCGCTTTTATTGACGCCAAGGATTTCATAGTAGTCTTCTTTACTGGCCATAGCTTCATATTATACAAGTATGATTTAAGGTGGCATCCTTGAGTCATCGAAAGTCATTCGACTCTGAGGGATGAGCTTTCAAGCTCAGACTCGAAGAGGTGCCCTACCTTAAATCTTAAAAGTTCAAGGATGAGACCTTAATACAAGGATCTCACCTTTAACTTTTAGTTGCCTACTTTGTTGCCTTGGAGATCTTGTCCTTGGTAGGTTGGAGTAGTTTTATTGACTTTAAATTCCAGTCCCCCTACTTTTTGACCTTCTGTCAGTATTTCTACTTTGTAAGTACCCGTGAGAGGGAGTGGAAAATTGACAAGTTCTGTAATCAGATTGGCGCGACCGTTTGGACCAAGCGCTACTTTTAGTTCTTTGTCTGGGAAAGATTGGTCCGTTTCTTGTGGTGGGGTAAGTTTGAGTAAGATATCGTATTCTTTGCCCGCGTCGCCGACGAGAACAGCAACCAAAAACATTTTTGGCCAAGAAGTTGGAAGATCGGTTACAAAGAACTGGTCAAAAATTCCAAGGATCGAAAGTGTTTGTTCACGAGAAACCATCGCGTAATCGCAAAGAACGAAAATCTCGGTTGTTAAGCTTTGCATAAATTTCTAATTCTTAATTTCTAATCAAATCCCAATTTTAAAATTTCTAAATAATTTAGAACAATTAGGTCAATTAGAAATTAGGTTAATTCTCTACTCCTTTACGACTTCGCCTTCCTGGACGTCTCCGTCCGCTTTAGGCTGGCCGTTTTCCGGTGGAGTTTGGTCGTTGGCTTCGGTTGTTTGCCCCTCTGTGCCAGGTGCTTGTTGGCCTTGGTACATAGATTCGCCTATCTTTGATAGTACGGCTGAGAGTTCGTCTGTTTTTGCTTTGACTTCTTCGATTGACCCAGATGATTGAACTTCTTTGACGGCTTTAATTTTTTCTTCGACTTCGGTTCTGATTTCTGCTGGAACTTTGTCTCCCCCGTCTTTGAGCGCTTTTTCGGCTTGGTAAGTTAAGGAGTCTGCTTTGTTTCTTGTTTCGATTTCTTCTTTTTTGGCTTCGTCTTCTTTGGCGTGTTCTTCGGCCTCTTTGGTCATCCTTTGAATCTCTTCGTCGGTTAGACCAGTAGATCCGGTAATTTTTATTGACTGTTCTTTGCCGGTTGCTTTGTCTTTTGCTTTAACATTTAGGATTCCATTTGCATCAAGGTCGAATGTGACTTCGACTTGTGGCATACCCCTGGGTGAAGGCGGAATGCCGTCTAAAATGAAGCGGCCGAGAGATTTGTTGTCTGCTGCCATTGGCCGCTCACCCTGCAGAACGTTAATTTCGACGGATGTTTGGTTGTCGGCAGCCGTTGAGAATACTTCTGTTTTAGATGTTGGGACGGTTGTGTTTCTTGTGATAAGTGGTGTTGAAACTGCGCCTAATGTTTCGATACCCAAAGTTAGCGGGGTAACATCCAAAAGAACCATTTCTTTCATTTCGCCGGTCAAAACAGCGCCTTGGACTGCGGCTCCGATCGCGACAACTTCGTCAGGGTTCAAGCCTTTGTGTGGTTCTTTACCAAAGAATTCTTTAACTTTCTGTGACACGAGCGGCATTCTGGTCATACCACCGACAAGAATTACTTCATCGATTTTGCTGTTTTCGAGTTTGGCGTCTTTGAGAGCATCTTTTACAGGACCAAAAGTTTTTTCGACTAATTCACCGACGATCGATTCTAACTTCGCGCGTGAAAGTTTTAGCTGCAAATGTTTTGGACCGGCTGCGTCTGCTGTGAGGTAGGGGATCGAAATTTCAGTTTCAGTTGTAGACGAAAGCTCGATCTTTGCTTTTTCGGCAGCATCTCTAAGTCTTTGCAGAGCTTGTCTGTCTTCTTTAACGTCGACGCCTGATTCTTTTTTGAACTCGTCTGCCAAAAATTCGAGGATTTTTTGGTCAAAATCGTCTCCACCAAGGTGAGTATCACCATTTGTTGCCTTAACTTCGAAAACGCCTTCACCCAGCTCGAGGATTGAAATATCGAAAGTTCCGCCACCAAGATCGTAAACCGCGATTGTGTGCGCGTGGGCTTTGTCGAGACCATAAGCAAGCGCGGCTGCTGTCGGTTCGTTGATGATTCTTTCTACTTCAAGACCAGCAATTTCGCCAGCTTGTTTGGTTGCCTGTCTTTGTGAATCGTCGAAGTAGGCGGGAACAGTAATAACTGCTTTTTCGACTTTTTCACCGAGGTAGCTTTCAGCGTCCGCCTTGATCTTTTGAAGGATCATTGCCGAAATTTCTTGTGGAGTGTAATCTTTGCCTTCGACCGAAACGATAGCCATGCCATCGCGGCCTTCTTTGACTTCGTATGGGAGCCATTTAATGTCTCTTTGAACTTCGGGGTCTTTATATTTGCGACCCATTAATCTTTTAATTGAAAAAATTGTTGTTTTGGGGTTTACGACCATCTGGCGCTTAGCAACATCCCCAACGATGTGTTTTTCGGGGTCGACGACAGACGGAATTATGTTTCTGCCTTCCGCGCTGTGGATTACTTTTGGTTTCCCAGCTTCGACTACAGAAACTACTGAATTTGTTGTTCCTAAATCTATTCCTACTACTTTGCTCATGTTATTGTTCGAATGAAATAAGAGAGCTTGTTTTGTTCGCTTCGCTCTCAAAATGAGAACTTACCTTTGTCATTCCGGACTTGATCCGGAATCTATTTATATTATAGATCCTTCGCTTCGCTCAGGATGACACTTCTCGACTCGTTTCACTCGCTCGAAGAATATTCTTCGGTTGCCTCCTTTTTCTCTATTCGTTGATTATTTTCTTCTTTTTGACTTCGGCCTATCGCCACTTGCGCCGGTCTTAGGACCTTATCATTTATTTTATAACCTTTTCTTAAAACCTTCACCACTTTATCCCCTCGACTTCGCTCGGGGCCTTTGGCGTTCTCTAATTCTACAACCTCAATTGCTTCATGTTCGTTTGGGTCAAATTGTGTTCCTTCTGCTTGTATTTCTTCGACGCCTTCTTGCCTTAAAACTTCTTTAAATTGGCTAATTACCATTTCGAGGCCTTTGTCGTTCAAGTGTTTCTGAGCATTTTCCAAGTTATCGAGAACGGGTAAAAGTTTTTCGATAACCAGGGCCGATGTTAAAGTCCCGAGCAGTCGTCTTTCTTCATCGATTCTTCGCTCTAAGTTCTGATAATCGGCGAGTGCCCGCTTCAGTTGACCTTCGAGTTGTGATACTTGTGGGTCAACTAATTCTTTCTCGTCTTTTACCTTTTTGTCCGTGTTATCGTTTTTGACAGTCTTTTTGTTTTTACTCATACTTTTTTAAACTCCGGAAATTTGTGACAAAAGCTGCGAAAAGTATCTCATTGTCGGAATAACGACCGGATAGTTAAGCCTGGACGGGCCAATTATCGCGATTACTCCTCTGTGATTTGGCATTTCGTAGCGACTGACTACAAATCCGCAAGGTTCAAGATAGGGTAGACCTAATTCTTCTCCAAACAAAATTTTAATTTGATCTTCGGTTGCTAACTGTCCGAAGATTTGGGCTAGAATTTCAACTTTGTCGAGCATCGCAAGAACAGTTCTGGTTATATCGATGTCGTAAAATTCCGGCATATCCAGAATATTTGCCATTCCTGCAGCGTAAACGTCGTTTTCTTCGTTTGTTACCAAGGCCAAAGAATGCGTTTGGTTGGCAAGAACTCTTGCAGTTTGGCTCAAAATCTGGTCTAAGCGCTTATTTGGCTCTGAAAGTTCCTCTTTTATAGAAACTTCGTCTTTTAATGAAAGCGCTTTTTCTTCCATCAACTGATCGACAAAAAACTTCATTCCTGTCGATGTCGGTATTCTGCCTGCAGAAGTATGAGGCTGGCGAAGGTAACCAAGACTAGTTAATTTCACCATCTCGTTTCTGATGGTAGCCGGAGAAACTCCAAGTCGAGTTTCTTTTTCTACGGTTTCAGATCCGACAGGTTCGGCGGTTTCGATGTACTTTTCTATAACCGCTCTAAGCAAATGTTTTTGCCTATCAGTTAAGTCCATGGTAGTTGCAACTACTAACGAATATGAACGAATAAATCACTAATTCGAGCGAATATTCGTACAAATTAGGTCGGTTTTGTACACATCCGTTAAATGACGTTAGTCATTAGCAGACAGTGTACTACGACTGCTAAAAGTTGTCAAGAGATTTTTCTTCCACGGGCTCGCTTTATCTTTCTGAAGGCTTCTGCGAGCGGACCGTGTATTTCTCGTTCTATTAAATATATAGCCCGTTCGTGACCAATGGGGCTTCCAGTAGCTTCTTGAATTACTTTGTTGATGGCAGGGTCAGTTTCTTCGTGCATCCGAAGATCTTGTATCCTCTGAAAACCTTCCGGGTCGCGTTGGCGGGAGAGTATTTGTTGCCATTCGGATATTGCTCTCGGGCCATCTCTCTTGTTAACCGGCCTCGGTCTTTCGCTCATAATCGGCACAATTGTAGGTTTTTGTGGTTAGTTTAATCAAGTCGGGCAGCTAAATCTTTAAGACGGCGAGGAAGGCTTCTTGAGGGATGTCGACGTTTCCAATGGGTCGAATGGTCAAGAGGTTGGATTAGTCGTACCAAATGTTTCTTTTGAGGATATTTATTGCTTCGCTTCTAGACACAGAATGCGTTTCATCGGCGGGAATTCCTTTGACAGTTTCCTGCAAATGGCGCATTTGGTGAATTTTTAGAGCCCCCCGCTTAATAGGTAAGCTTGGATCTATTTCTTTTGCAATTAAATCCTCTACACTCCTTGCAGTAGTGCGTGCGTCCGCGCCTGATTCTTTTTCAGCCATAAGTTGCGTATTATAGGGTAAAGTAGGGTGAAATGCAACTATAGGGTAATTCAGTAGGATTTACAGCGTTATATCCCGAAGTATTCGAGTTCGTAGGTTTTGCCGTTTTCCAGCATGTGGGATTTATGAATTTTCAGTTCTCTTTTTGGTTTTAAGAAAAACTCTTGGACCATCGCAAAGTCGCTCGGGATTACTTTTTCTTTATTTTCCAGAAGCTCTTCTTTTGTGAACCAGCGAATGGCGCCCTCCCCCATTTCTTTTGATGTATCTTGTTTGGGCTGAGTTTCGCAAATCCACATTAAATAATGGCCTGTTACTTTTTTGTTTTTGTCGTAAAGGATCTCTACAACTATTCCACAAACTGCGACGAATTTTACATCGAGGTCTGTTTCTTCCTTTACTTCTCTTATAATCGCGTCTTCGATATGCTCTCCATATTCAATCTTGCCTCCGACCAGGCTCCACAGACCCTCGTAAGGAGGCTTAATTCTCCTGATTAACAAAAATTTATCGTTGAAAGTTACGGGGCTTGCGACAATGTTGACAATTGGGATCATATTTTTAAAACTGCTAGGAAGGCTTCTTGAGGGATGTCGACGTTTCCGAACCTTCTCATTCGCTTTTTACCTTTTTTCTGTTTCTCCAAAAGCTTCATCTTTCGGGTGACGTCTCCGCCATAAAGTTTTTGCGTGACGTCTTTTCTAAAAGATGCGACAGTTTCGCGGGCAACAATCGTGCCTCCGACTGCTGCTTGGATTGGAACCGCGATTTGTTGCCTGGGAATTGCATCCTTTAGTCGTTCAACTAGTTTCCTGCCGATTTCTGCCGCTTTTTCTTTGGGAACTATTTGCGAAAGACCTTCTACGCTTTCATGATTTACAAGAATGTCGAGTTTTGAAAGATTGGCAGGTCGATAATCTGTGACTTCAAAGTCCATAGAAGC
Organism: Candidatus Curtissbacteria bacterium; assembly: GCA_024654445.1. Taxonomy (NCBI): domain Bacteria; phylum Candidatus Curtissiibacteriota; species Candidatus Curtissbacteria bacterium. The sequence continues at coordinate 131,136 of JANLHP010000017.1, forward strand.
GTAACCGGAAGTAGAACTTTTTAAATTGTCGTAAAAACCAATTATGATTTCGAGAAGCGGCATGTTTGCTTCTATTTTGGAAAGGTTACCGATGTTTTCGAAATTTACTATCTCTCCTCTTCTATCGTGGACTAAGTTGGAGATAATTCCATAATATTTTTCCGGGGTAAAAAGTGTAACTTTTGCGTATGGTTCTTTGACGTCTTTAGCCGCTGGGTCAAATTCCTGCGGTTTGTTGACGAGTTCGTCGCCTATCATGAAATTGACGGAGGGAGAGGTCGCGATAATGTCCAGATCGTATTCCCGCTCTAGCCTTTCTTGAGTAATTTGTGCGTGCAACAAGCCTAAAAATCCTACGCGGAATCCTTGGCCGAGGCTTGTTGATGATTCGGGTGCAAAGCTAAGTGAAGCGTCATTGAGTTTGAGTTTTTCGATGCCGTCTTTGAGTTTGGATAAATCTGCTGTATCTGTCGGGAAAAGTGAAAGAAAAACAACGGGTTTTGCCTCTTGATAACCCGGAAGCGCTTTTTGTGGCTCGCTGGCTAAAGTGACAGTATCGCCTACTTTTACGCTTTGAAGGTCTTTGGTGTTGGTGACAATGAAGCCGACTTGGCCAGCTGTAATTTCTTCTACGAACGTGGGTTTAGGAGAAAGATAACCGATTTGTAAAATAGTCGCTTTTTTGCCGGTTGCAACAAAAGCTGCTTCGTCCCCTACTTTCAAGCTTCCCCCAAATAAGCGCACCGAGGCGATTACTCCCTTATAGGGGTCGAGAGAAGAATCAAAAATAAGTGCCTGCAGTCCTTTGTTGTCATCCTGAGGCCGTAGGCCGAAGGATCTCTTTTTAGTTTGAGATTCTTCGCTTCGCTCAGAATGACGAGAGGAGGAGTTTGGTTCTGGAACTTTTTTAATTATTTCCGCAATTACTGCTTCAACATTTTCTCCGGTTTTGGCGGAAACTTTTATTATTTCTTCTTTAGTGAATCCTAGACCTATCAGCTCTTCTTCCGTCTTTTCGACTTCTGCTTGAGGAGAGTCGATTTTATTAATGACCGGAATGAGCGTTAGATTTGCGTCCAGTGCGAGATTAAAGTTGGAAAGCGTTTGCGCTTGAACACCTTGCGTTGCGTCGACAATTAGGACTGCTCCCTCGACAGAGGCTAGAGAACGCGATACTTCGTAGCCGAAATCGACGTGTCCGGGAGTGTCGATGAGGTTCAAAATGAAATTTTGAACCGGTTGTCGGTTCACGGTTGTCGGTTCACGGTTGTCTTCATTTGTTTTACCGTTAACTGTTGACTGTCTACTGTAAACAAGTCTGATAGCTTTGAGTTTGATCGTGATGCCGTGTTCTCTCTCTAGTTCTAAGCTATCCAGCAGTTGTTCCTGGTGACCAGCTTTTATCGCGCCGCAGATTTCCATAATACGGTCGGCAAGCGTCGACTTGCCATGGTCTATGTGGGCAATGATTGCGAAATTGCGGATCTCCATGAAGGTCAGTTTATCAGATAAGGACGTGGCTATCTATTTTCCTGTGCTTCGATGGAAGTTGGAGCCGGGTTTGCCAGCTTATTGGGGAAGGAAACTATCTTTTTGCCCAGGCCCCAGAAAATTTGAACTTCCTGGACTTTTAGGAGCCAGGAGAAAAAGATGTAAACGGAAAGGCCGACCAATGATGCTACCCCTGTTAGAAGAATAAGTCCAAACGTTCGTGTAGTGTCGAAAACTAATTGGTCGAGAAGTTTCATTGGAATATAAAGAGAAATAGCCGTCAGAATAGTAATAAATATCATTTTGAGTGCGGGAACAAGAAGTTCTTTTTTATTGAAATTGACTTTTCGGTCTAAAAGATAAAGGAGAGTAAGAGCGTTTAAAATATTGGCGACAGAATAGTTGATCGCGAGATACATTATAGAAAGGTTGAGCACTTTAATTAGAAACAGGTTCAATATGATACTTAACGTAACGATGACAGCCGTGACTTTTACGGGTGTAATGCTGTCTCTGATTGCGTAAAAACTTCGAGTTAAAAGAAGACTTGCGGCTTGAGCAACTATTCCAACCGAAAAAGCGATCAGGGTTCTACCGGTTAAAACTGTTAGGTCCCAAGGGAAATCTTTGGCACCAAAAGCGAGCCTGACTGCCGGGATTCTAAGAATGGCGAGGATTGCTGCTGCTGGTAAAACCAAAAAAAGTATTTGGTGAAAGGAATTTAAAAAGATTTTTTTAAACTGTTCTTTTCTTTGAGCGTTGAATTCGATCGAGAGTGATGGCAGTGCGGCTTGAGCAATCGAAGCCGCGAATAAGGCTGTTGGGACAACCTGAAGTACCTGGGCGAAGTTGTATGCTGTTACGGAACCAATTGTGACGATGGAAGCAAGAGCAATATTAACAACATCTGCTGCACGAATTAAGGCAAGGGCAAGAGATCGTGGCCACATAAGAGAAAACATTTCTTTAACATCTTTATTTTTAAAATCTATTTTTGGCTTGTATCTAAAACCTAATGACAGCGCCAGAGGCAGCTGGAAAAGTAAGTGCAGAATAGCTCCAATAATCATGCCGATGGCTGGACCAAAAATGCCAAACATTGGCGTTAAAAATATGATTCCGAATATTATTCCGACGTTATAAAGGATTGAAGCGAGGGCGGGAATTAAAAATCTTTGATGAGACTGCAAAATTCCGGTTAAAAAAATCGAGATTACAAAAAAGAATTGTGCAAGAATCATTATTCTTAGAAGATTGGCAATAAGTCCTTGAGTCTCTGGCGTGTTTTCAACTACACCTGGCGCTATAACGGGCGCGATAAAGTTTGCGAGTGCAATGATAATGACTGCAAAAACTGCAAAAATTACCACCCCGATTGTGATCATATTTGAAGAAAGCTCCCAGGCCTTCTCGATTTTGTCGCGAGAAAGATATTGGGAAAATATAGGGATGAAAGCTAGGGCAATTGTGCCTAGAATTAGTACTTCAAAAATGGCGTCGGGTAAGATCGAAGCCGCAATAAAACTATCCAGAAGGTGGATATCGTCACCAAAGCGAGATGCGAGTAAACGGTACCTAACCAGTCCGAGAATTCTAGAAATTGCGACCGAAAAAGCGATTACGAAGGCTGCAGAGAGGATATCTTCTTGTCGTTTTTTGAAAATACTGGCGCCGTTTTTAAATATTTCGAGCATAATTTACAGCCCCAATCCACAGCGAATTGGGTGAATTGGAAGATAGCTTCTAAAAATCATCTTGAATCGTCCTATTTGACAGTGCAATTAGTATTCGATTAGAATCGCAGTGAAGCCAAACTCGATTATATTATCTTAGATGCCAGTAATAAAACAAGCGATAAAAAAGGTCAGACAAGACAAGCGCAAGGCGCAAATAAACTTAAAGGTGAAAAGCACGTTTAAGAGCGCTATTCGCGCTTTTAGAAAACACCCGTCGAAAGAGGGGCTTACTCTTGTGTTTAAAAGCTTAGACAGAGCAGCTAAAACTAACGTTATTCATGCCAATAAGGCTGCTAGGCTTAAATCAAGACTGTCTAAACTTGTTCAAAGTTCTGATAAAAAAGTTGAGCCCAAAGTTAAAGCTGCAACAGCAAAATAATTCTTCGCTTAAATTGGGGTTGACAAGCCAAGCACGTTCATATTACTGTTATAAGTGAGCTTGTTTTCTCGCAAGCTCGAAAATAAGAGAGGTTAATTTCGCCTGATATGACAAAGCTTGCCCGATTACTCGGCTTCGGTTCATCATTTTCCTTATTTTTAGTTTCCGCAGAAAATGTTCTTGCGCAAACTTCTGCTGCAACGTCGTCTGCTGCAAAAGGCGGAACAAGTAGTTCTCTTCCAAGTGCAGGCTCGACAGAGCTTACATATTTAATTTTCGTTACTGGAGTGCTTCTGTTCGTTGTCGGAACTTTGAAGTTCGCACTCAGCTACCGAGACTAAATTTCTTCTTAATTTTTTAATCTATTTGCAAAATTAAATCGTTCAGCTTTAAAATGCTGCTTAATGGAAGAGAGATTAAGTGATAACTCTCAAGAATCTGAAAGTCCTTGGTCTCCAAGGATGCTTGGTTTTATTGCAGTAAGCTGGTTTCTGTCGGAAGCAGCTGTGCTAGGCGCAGCTGTTGTGTCCTCTGACAACGAATCTACAAGGCTGGTAGCTCTTGCTGGTTGCTACTAGCACACCCGCTTTAATGCTCTTAGTAAATGGACTTTCGAGACTCGAGAGGCATCGAGAAGAATAATTTTTAATTTTCCTGTTCTTCTAATTTAAACACTTCACCTTGAACGTATTCGGAAAGTTCTGTCCAGTTGGCATCTTTGGGAATTATTACCGACTGACCACCATAGTTTTGAGGTAAACCGAATTCCAAAACGCTTTCTTCACGTCCTGCGTCCAAAACGATTGCCCTGATTTTATTAGGATCTATTTTTTGGCTTAATTTAACGAAAAGCGGTACGTCTTCGTTTTTAATGTTAGTGTCTATTGATTGATCGAACGTTCCGATAAGGTCAATTATCGTTTTTGGGTTGGTGAGAGTTCCTGTAGAGAATACTTTTTCGCGGAAAGCTAAAATTACTTTTTGTTGACGAGCGGACCTTGCAAAATCTGACCCTTCACCGTTGGTGCCGTGACGAGATCTTACAAACTTGAGTGCTGTGACGCCATCCATCTGCGTTGGCCCTTTTTTAAAGCTTAGAGTTTCGTAGCGGCACACAAATGGGCTACCATCGTCCGTAATATCAATAAGTGGAATCGCGGCTCCCGTTGCATCCTTAACGACTTGCTCTTTTACCCCATCTTTTTCCTGCTCTTCTATGGTTAATCCGCAGAGGTCGTCTTCTTTGCCTGGAATCGGATATCGTGGGTCTACAAATGAATTCTCGACATTAATGTCGAGGCCTTCTACTAAATTGACTGCTTTGATAAATCCGTTGAAGTCAACACGCGCCGCGTAATGAATAGGTAGCCCCATTAAAACGGACACATTTTCCTCGGCAAGCTCCAAGCCGTTTTCGTCATCTTCTTGGCCAATTGCGTAAATGTGATTTATCTTGTAAGACACGTCGGGTACCCAAAGATCGCGAGGAATTGATATCAAGGCGACGTCAGAACCATCTTTTTTAACAGAAGCCAAAATAATTGTGTCTGTGAGGTCGGGACCGTCGTGCCCAACTCCGCCAATTCCCAAAAGAAGAACATTAATTCGGTCGTTGTCGGACTTTAACCCTGAATCGGTAATTAGCTGAACTACTGTTTGGGGACCCTTGAAAAAATATTTTCCGAGGTCGAAATACTTTATTAGAGCAAAAAATAAAGCCGCAACGATTGTGACAATTATCAGAATTTTGACCACAGAAAAACTCTTTTGCGGCTTTTGGCTGTACTTTCGCATTAAAGGCTTATTGCTTCTATTATCGCTATAAATTTTGCGCTTTCAAGACTGTCGGTCCCTACGAGCAATCCATCGATTATGTCTTCTTTTAAAAAGGCTCTCGCGTTTTGGGCATTTACCGAACCGCCATAAATTACAGTGTGTTGACCGTTCGATTTAATAACGCTAGCAACTCTTTGAGCATTTTGAGGAGAATCTGGCTCCCCTGTTCCTATTGCCGCTATAGGTTCGAATGCCACTATTCCGGTTCCTTCTGGAATCGGCGAATTTTCGTCAGGGACGCAATAAATTGGCTTTAGCCCAGCAGCAAGTGTATTTTTGACCTTTTTTTCGAGTGTATCTTCATCTTCTTTAAAATTGCCGCGTCTTTCCGAATGACCAACTATTGCATACTCACAAAGGCCAACTATTTGGCTTGCTGCGACTTCTCCGGTGTAAGGCCCAGCTTCAAAAGCGGAGACATCTTGGCTTCCGAGCGTAATTTTTAATCCTTCTTGGTCAATTTTTTGTTTAGCTGCTGATAAAAATGGGAGGGTCGGACAAACTACAATTGTTCCTGGGTAGCCTTGAGCGTTTTTGCCAACTTCTTCAATCCATGCTGACATTTCGTCCCAGCTTTTATTGGCCTTGAGGTTTGCGACAAGCAAAGGAAAATCACTCATTTTTCAAAAGGGCTTTTAGCAGATTCTCTTTCGAAGTAGCGCCGACTATCCTTTCTATTTCGCGGCCGTCCTTTTCTACAACGTAGGTTGGGATAGACATGACGCCATATTTTATGGTTATATCCTGGTTTTCATCGACGTTAATTTTTTCGACTTCAACTTTGCCGGAAAGTTCTCGTTCCAGTTCTTCAAGAACCGGCTCCATGAATTTGCACGGGCCACACCATTCGGCCCAGAAGTCTAACAATTTGACCATGTCTAGGTATTATATATCAGCACGAATTGTGAAATCGATATCTTGACAACATCAGAAAGGTTGCGAAGGAGATAAAAGAGTCGAAAGAGCCGGATGTCATTATAACAATGTAAAATATAAAAACTTATGAAAGATTTACTTTCGGATTTAGACAAATCTCAACAAGAGGCAGTAAAGCAGACTGACGGAGCTGTTTTGATTTTGGCAGGGGCCGGCAGTGGAAAAACGCGAGTTTTAACTTATAAGATCGCGTATCTTATCAGCCTTGGGGTGAAACCTCACGAAATTTTAGCGGTTACGTTTACAAATAAAGCGGCCAATGAAATGAAGGAGAGAGTATTTAGGTTAGTGGGTAAAAGGGATAGTGGGATGGTGGGAGAAGATAAGTCCAACAATCCTACCATCCTACAATCCGACATGCCTTATGTAGGTACTTTTCACTCCTTTTGCGCGCGGTTACTTCGAACGGATGGAAAATTTATCGGAATTCCAAGTGGTTACTTAATTTTTGACAGCGACGACAGTTTGTCGCTTGTTAAAAGAATTATGAAAGATGCAAATATTTCTTCTAAAAGCTTTAAACCGCATTCTATTTTAAATTCTATTTCTTCTGCTAAAAACGAACTCCTTTCCCCTGCCGATTACGCGCAGTTTGCGAGAGGGTATTTTGCGGAAACGGTCTCCAGAGTTTATGAGATTTACCAAAAAGAACTTGAGGATATGAACGCTTGCGACTTCGATGATTTGCTAACACAAACGGTCAGGTTATTTAGAACCAACCCTAATGTCCTTGAGAAATGGGCTGGTAGATTTAAATATGTTTTGGTCGACGAGTATCAGGACGTTAATACGTCGCAGTACACCTTGACTAAGCTGCTTTCGAGCGCTTACGGAAATTTGACGGTAGTTGGGGACGCGTCGCAAGCAATTTATTCTTTCAGGGGAGCAGATTTTAGAAATATTTTGAATTTTAAAAGGGATTTTCCGGGAGCTGTTATTTTTAATTTGGAACAGAATTACCGAAGCACGCAAAATATTTTAAATGCTGCAAACACAATTATTTCTCACAACAGTTCTCATCCGGTTTTAAAGCTCTGGACGCAAAACGACGAGGGGGAAAAGATCACTATTTATGCTGCACAGAACGAGGTCGACGAAGCGAATTTTGTTGTGGAGCGGGTTTTGACGTCCGGGAAACCACTCTCTGCTTTTGCTGTTTTATATCGAACAAATGCGCAATCTAGAACAATCGAGGAGGCACTTTTACACGCCAATATTCCCTACCGACTTTATGGCGGAGTGAGTTTCTACGCAAGAAAAGAGGTAAAGGACGTGATGGCTTATTTAAGGTTGATTCAAAATCCAAAAGATAAAGTTTCTAAAAACAGGGTCGAAAAATTGGGTAAGAGAAGATTCAATAAGTTTCAGGAGATGGTTGATGCTTTGGAAGGGAAAGTTCCTAAGCCGATGGACTTAATTGATCTGGTTCTTGATTCTACGGATTATATTTTGACGATTGACGACGGAACGGAACAAGGGTTGATGAGAGTTGAAAATGTTAAGGAGTTGAAATCGGTTGCTGCCGACTTTGAAAACCTGTCAAACTTTTTGGAAAGTGTAACTTTAATGGAAGGAAGAGTCGCGCCAGGTAAATCTTACGAGGAAAAAGGGTCTACTGATGCCGTTACCTTGATGACTATCCATGCCGCCAAAGGGTTGGAGTTTGAAAACGTTTTTTTGGTTGGGATGGAAGAGGGAATTTTCCCGCATTCAAGAAGTATGCTGGACGGAGATCAATTGGAGGAAGAAAGACGACTGGCTTATGTGGGGATGACGAGAGCCAGAGAAAAGCTTTATCTTACTTACGCGACAAACAGGTTATATTTCGGAATAATGGGTTCTAATATGGTTTCGAGATTCGTCGTTGATATTCCTCAAGAGCTAGTAATTGCTGTCTAATAATTTTTCCTCGAGATTGCGTTTGCAGTAAAGCGTCTTGAGGACGCCGGACGAACGTTTAATAGCAGAGAGCCGTGAGCCATTGACCATTCAAACAATTGAATGAGGTTTCTTCCCATTAGAGATGGGAGTTCCTCATTAAATGTGGTATCCGGCACAAGGACGTTTACTGATGATTGGAGAAGAGCTTGTCTTACACGTGTTTCGTCACCCGAAAGAAAAGTTCCGATAAAAGAAAACCTTAATTTGGCGGGCCTGGAATCCATCCTGAAATCTCCGGTACCTAAGGTCTTATTCCCAGTTGTAGTTCTGTAACTGATACTCAACGCCTCGGCGTCGCGGCCGTTGATAATTGTTGCGCCAGCTCCCGTGTCGAACAGAAAATTGACGGTGTGCCCTCTTCCGTTTTTCTGGTTTCGAGCATGAACAGTGACCATCGGCCATTCTGAAGCATAACTCGAAAAGAATCCGGGAACTGAAGGAATTAGGGGATCTATCGCTCGGCCTACATAGTATGACTCTGGGTCGAAGTCTCTGTCTGTTGCGACAAACAGATCTGGTGTAGGGATAATTAACTCAGCAGCCATTTTGCAAATTATAGAAGAAATGGTTTATTTGTTAAACTAAATTATGAATTTAAGAAATTTTTCTATTGTTATTTCTCGTATTTTTGATTTTTGGTTTTGGTCCCCTATTGTTATGTTTTCTGTGTTTACCACAGGGCTTACCAGTCAACAAATAACTCTTCTTGTGCCATTATTGTTAACTCTAAATTTGATAGTGCCAGTAGGCATTTTCTTGTATCTTCTGAAATCGGGGCGCGTCACTGATATCGATATGACAAAGAGAGAAGAAAGGCACATTGTGTGGGGAGTCGCTACTTTGAGTTTTTTACTTTCAACAACTTTAGTTTATTTTCTCGCAAATTACCTTTTTTTCGTAATAAGTTTTACTGTATTTATCGTCACTCTGACCTTATTTATTATAACTTTTAAATGGAAGATAAGTGTTCACGTCATTACCAATACCACATCTGTTTTTGTTATAAACTATCTTTTTGATTGGAAGTTGTTGTGGCTTTTTGCGGTAGTCCCAGTGGTTGCGTTTGCAAGATTTTATCTTAAGAAGCATACGCTATCTCAGATTTTGGCTGGTTTCGCTGTTGGAATAATCGAACCTTATATAATTCTGGAGGTTTTTGGCCTGATGTAGACTCTCTTAATTCTGCTAGAATCTTTGTATGGAGCTACAACAATCTTGGCAAGATAGATTTTATATCGCTGTTGCCAAAAAGAGTCCTTCTGTTATTCCCCTATTTAAATATTTATACCTTGTAATACTTTTTATTTCTGTTGGTCTTGGGACGTATTTTGAAAAATCGGTTGGGCCATATTTTCAAACGTTTTATGACTTGGGTAGGACAATGGGGCAGGCGGCGATCATTTTGCTTGGAATTGTCGTCCTCCCTGGAATTTTGGGCAGGTTTGGAATCGAAATAAGAATAACAAGAATAATTACAGTTTTTAGAAGACAGCTTGGAATCTTAGTATTTATTCTGGCTTTTTCGCATTTTTACTTAGTGAGGTTTATGCCATGGGTCACTGGACTATTTCCCTTTTGGACTGTATGGCAATTGTTTGAATACTTGGGGGCTGCTGCATTAAGTCTTTTGTTTGTAATGTTTTTAACTTCAAATAACTACAGTATGAGAACACTGGGCAGATGGTGGAAAAGGACTCATCGGATTGTGTATGTAGTCCTGTGGTTATTAGTTCTTCACACTGGTTTGCAAAGAATTAGCATTTGGTCTGTTTTTATTTTTATTTTTGCTGCTCTTGAAGTCGCTTCGCTTCTTTACGCTCGATTTAAATCTAAGTCTCAACCTGAACAATTAAAATCATGACTGTTCGTGAACTAACAGACAAGGATAAATCCGTCTACAATAAAGTTGTTTCCCATATTATCCAATCTTGGGAGTGGGGAGAGTTTAGAAAAAAGACTGGCGTCGATCTTGCGCGAGTGGGTCAATTTGACGGTAAAAAGTTGGTTTCCGCTTATCAATTAACCTTTCACTCAGTCCCTTACACAAACCAAACGATTGGATATTTTCCCAAAGGGTCCATGCCAACCAAATGGATGGTTGATAGTTTGTCGCGGCTTGGTAGGGAAAAGAATGCTGCTTTTATTAAGATTGAGCCGGATGTTGAAACAAGAAATCAGCAACAAGAAAACAGCAAGCTGGAAGGGCTGGGGTTGGTCAAATCCAAAAAATCGCTTTTTACAAAATACAATTTTATTTTGGACCTTACGAAGGGTGAGGAAGAGTTAATGCGCGCGATGCACTCAAAGACGCGCTACAACATAAAAGTTGCACAGAAAAAAGGTGTCGAGGTTTATACAACGGACGCGGACGCGGATTTTGAAACTTACTTAAATTTATATTTTGAAACGACAAAAAGGCAGAAATATTTTGGCCACACACCACACTATCACAAACTTGCATGGGAGACGTTAAAAGCTGCAGGAATGGCAAAGATATTAATCGCCAAATACAAAGGTAAACCACTGACTGCGTGGATGCTTCTTAATTTTGGAAATACACTTTATTATCCTTACGGGGGGTCGTCCATAGAACACAGAGAGGTGATGGCTTCTAATTTGGTCGCGTGGGAAGCAATCAAGTTAGGGCGCAGTCTGGGGCTTAAAAACTTCGACATGTGGGGGGCATTGGGACCCGATGCCGACCCTAAAGATCCATGGTACGGCTTTCATAGATTTAAGGCTGGATATGCTCCAAAACACGTGGAATACGTAGGAACCTGGGATCTTGTTTTGAAACCTGCTGTTTACAGTACTTTAAATATCGCAGAGAAAATAAGATGGATTTTCTTGAGAGCTACAAGGTGATATTTACGCGTTTTTTGAGATCAAAATGAGGCTAGAAAGTCTTAATGTGACAGTCTAAACCCTTACCAAATTCTTGCAATCTTCACATCTAAAACATATGCTTCTTCCTTTAGAATAGGCAAGTCATGAAATACGTTACCCAGACTGATTTATGGAGATACTACGAAGTACCTAAGATGAGGGCTAAATCGGGTGATGCAGATACCAAAGTGAGACTTTTAGGCAGGTTTAAGCAAGTTTATCCCATAAGCCTCTTTCCGGGTGAAATAGTGGTTGAACCTGGAAGAGTTGTGTGGATTAAAAGAAACGGTCCTTGGCAAGATGAAATTATAACTATTATGGCTTCTGATATTGCAACGGTTTACGCGTCGAGCGGATTATTTTTCGGCAGAGTCCATATAAAAAGTACAACCGGAGGACCGGAAATATTTCTGGATAAGATAGCGCGGCGTGACGCTTACGAAGTACGCAATTTAGTCGAAGGAATTGCATTGGGCTACAGGGACAATCCTAGAGTGGATTATCAGAATGTGACGGCAGGCAGACAACAGTTATTAGAAGCAGTATAAATTGCGGAGGTATGAATATGGCCAGAGGTTATACGTTTATTAATCAAGGTTTTCTAAAACAAAATGGGAGCGGCCATGCACCCGCTGATTTGGGGTGGGAAGACGAGGAAACTAAAGCAGCGAGAGAGGGTGAAAAAGACTTTATTAAAGAGTCTGTTAAGGAGGAGGAAAAGGTCGAGCAGAAAGTTAATGACTTAGTAGAAAAATCGGACAAATGCCTTGTCCATATAAGAGGAATTTTCCCTTTTGATTTTTTCCCTGATGAGGTGACTGTCGATATGAATAAGGTGAATTTTGTAAGTAATAGCCTTTTAACGAAACGCGTACACAGTGTTTTTATCAAAGATGTTTCGGATGTTTTTACAACGGACGGAATATTTTTTTCCAGATTAAGTGTCGTTGACGAGGGATTCATAGAAAACGAAATCGCAGTTAACTTTTTACATAAATCTGATGCAAACCGCGCCAGAAGAATTATTCAGGGATTAGTTGTCGCTGCTAAACAGGATATTGATATGTCGAAGTTCGGGCCAGGTCATTTCGATAAACAGAAGTTGGATTCACTGGGTCAGGCAAAAGGTGCAGAGTAACTAAACTACGTACAGAAAAACTCCATTTTCAACTTTAGTTGGTTTTTTGTTTGGGAATGGGTTGGTGTTGACCCGCTGAATTTTAGCACTCACCTTTTCACTATTATTCATAGACGGCTTGTGCTGCAATTTCGCGGGGCAAGCTACTTAATGTACAAGAAAATATTATTCTCCGATTTAATCGGTTGATTAGAAGGAAATTGATTTGTATTTACTATTATGCGTGTCCCTTTTTTACTATTCTTATAAACAAAATCTTCAAATTTTTGCATTGTTCTTTTGCGTCCGTAGACAAAAACTACGTCTGCAATTTTCAAATCTGCCTTCCAGAGATCTGAGCGCTTTACAATTATTTGGGCGGAGGCACCTTTTGCTTTTGCGCGAATTTTTGTAATTGCAATCAAAAATGGATTCAACTCATAACCAATTGCAGCAGCTCCTTTTTTGGCGGATGCGAGGAGCAATCTTCCGTCACCGGATCCAAGATCGATAGCAGTTTGGTTTTTTTTAAGATCCGCGAATTTCATTATTGTTTCTATCTTTTTTTTGTCGGTCGCAACGTAAGGAAGATCTAAAAATAAATCAAACATAAAAAGAAAAGACGAAAGGATCACAAAAAGAAGAGCAAAAATAACAACTATTAAAATTAAGGCGGCTATTACTTCCATTAACTTTTAGCTAAGGAGAATGGGCAAATATCCTTGAATGAGCAAAACTGACAAGTAAAAGAGCCCTCCTTGGGATTTGCGTTGAATTTGCCTGCTCTTATACCAGATGCCGTTACTTCCAGGGCACTTATGGCTTCGGATATTATAGACTGTGCGGGTTTAATAGTTGAAATCATTCCGTTTTCTAGGAAGTATATACCGATTTCATCAGGAAGTTTGCCATACTTTTTAAAGTAATAAAGAGTGTAAATTTTGAGCTGGATAGATTGTTTAACGTGATTCGTGCCCTTTTTTTCGTCAACATTTTCTGTAGATTTGAAATCGATGAGTCTAACTCTATCGCCTCTTTGCAAAAAATCAATTCTTCCCCTAACAATTATTTTCTCATGAGTGAATTTAAAAGGTTCTTCCACTACTACGTTGTCAACATCTTGGCTTTTTTCTCTTTCATAGAAGTCACTGATAACTTTGCGAGCTTTTGTTAGAACCAGTTTTTCATGCTCAGAACTGATAAAACCTTCGCTAACCCAGGCATTCTCTAGAACAGTGATTAAGTCGGAAAGGGGTAAAAGTTGACCACGGATTCTATAGCGATAAAATTCTTCAACAGCCTTGTGAAGGGCTATGCCATAAACTAGATTAAACGCACGAGGAACTTGGAGTTTAACAATATGTCCATACCAATACTGAAGAGCGCATGAAAGATAGCTTTCAACATCTATTCTGGAAAGATCTAATATTCTGTCTTGAAAAGACACCGTTTTCTTTTCGAAATCAAGAGTCATCTGAGCAGCGTTATCAGGTTTAAATCTTTCAATTTGTTCTATTGCTGAAGACTTTTGAGGCATCCCTTCTACTTGTGTCACATCTAGTGTTTCAAGAACAAAAGGTGAGACTTTGCGGGTTTTTTTCCCGCCATAATCTCTTGCATATGTAAGGTAGAGAAAATCCTTTGCACGAGTAAGACCAACATAAAACAAGCGCCTTTCTTCCTGGATGTGAAAATTACCACTTGGTAAACTTTCTTTTATTAGACTGTCGGGAAGAGGTATGGGCTCTGAACGGTCACGAACAGGAAACTTATCAGTTACGAGGCTGACGAGAAAGATTACCTTGTACTCAAGGCCTTTGGCTGAATGTATGCTCATAATATTTACTGCGTCAAGGTCGGGATCGATTTGTGCCGTTGAAGGATTTTCACCTGACTCCTGCATAACTTCTAGAAAGTTTGAGAAATTTATGGTGGATTGATCGTTCGTTACTTCATCAAACTCAGAAATTCTCTTGAAAAACTTTGCGATATTCGCAATTTTTCCTTGAGTATCTTCAGGGTCTTCTTCTTTTAGTTTTTTTAAATAACCTGATTCTTCAAGGTATGCATAAAGCGTTTTACCGGCATTTTGCTTGAGAGATAATTTTACGTACGTTTCTAAATCACTCTTTAGTTTTTCTAAAGCAATTTTTGAGTCGTCTGATATTTCCATTTCGTCAATGTTGGAGCCGGTGATAATTTTATAGAGGCTTAGGTTTGTTCTTCTGGAAAAATCATTCAATACTATCATGTCTTCCGGCGGGATATTGTAAAGTTCAGAAGTTGCAAGATAATATAGATTTAAATTGTCATCAAATGTTGAAAGGGCACGTAAAAATGCAATTAAAGATTTTATTTCTTCTCGGTCGTATAGGCCGAAAGACCCCACAAATGTTGATGGTATCGAGAGTATATTTAGGGCTTGGATAAATGGCCGTGCGCTACTATTTGCTCTAAGCAGTATTGCAATATCTCGATACATAATTTTTTTATCTTTGACTAATGCGTTTATTTCTTGAGCTACGATATCGGTTTCCTCAGACAATGTTGCGCCAAAAATGTTCTTTGGTTCTTGGCCGGGCTCCTTCCGTTCACTTATCAGTTTTTTGTTAATCTTATTTTTGATCTCAAGACGGTCCGGATTGTTATGACTAATTAATTTGTAAGCAGCGTCGAGAATTGGTTGGGTGGAACGATAATTTTTGGTTAAGACAACTTGAATGGCTTTTGGATAGATTTTTTTAAATTCCAGGATGTTAGAAATTGCGGCGCCGCGGAATTTGTAAATAGATTGATCATCATCACCGACAACACAGACGTTTTTATGTTTAGCTGCCAGGAGTTTCACGAATTCATTTTGAGCGTAGTTTGTGTCTTGGTACTCATCTATCAAAATGTACTTAAATTTGTTTTGATAAGTTTCTAAAACTTTAGGATGTCTACGGAATAAGTCTAAAACAAGATTTATCTGGTCGGAAAAATCCGCTAGGCCTGCCTTTCTTTTTAATTCTTCATATTTTGCAAAAAAATTAGCTAATTCTAATTGTCGTTGACGCTCTTCTTCGTCTTTTAGAGATGTTGCGTAAGCCATATATTGATCCGGTGTTAAATCTTCATCTTTCGCGCGGGAGACTAGCGAAAGCGCAGCTTCTATGAACTTATACGGATTAGATAAGGGTTTGTAATGATTTAGATTGAAGTCAAATAAATTTTGCTTAACGAATAGAATCTGCTCAGGTTTTGTTAGAACTCGAAACACTGGATTCAGTCCCATTTCTAGTGCATTGTCACGAAGAACTCTATCCCCAAAAGCGTGAAAGGTAGAAATCCATGTATCGATGAAACCATAAGGCACAAGAATATCTACCCTTCTTTCCATTTCTTCGGATGCTTTATCTGTAAAAGTGAGCGCTAAAATCTCAGAGGGTTCTGCAAGTTTCTTTTCGATAATGTATGCAATGCGATGCGTGATAACCGTCGTTTTACCAGTTCCTGCGCCGGCGATGATCAGCAGCGGGCCTTCTGTAGTCGTTACTGCTTTAAGTTGTTCAGGGTTGAGGTATTTTAAGACTTGGCTTGTCACGCGGCTATTTTAGCATGAAAGGTTTTAACAAAAGGATTAAAATTAGTGCGGAGATGAAAAAATATTTTTTTGTTGTTTTGGTCTTTGCATTTTTGTTTTTTCCGCAAGAGGTTTTTGCAAAAGATTATTATTTTCCTAGTGTTGAGGTGACTTATGATATTAACGTTGATGGTTCCATAGATGTCGTTGAAAAAAGGACTTATGAATTCGACGGAGGTTTTTCGTGGGCAGATATTTATATTCCCCTAAAGGTTTCGAGAAAAGGGACAAATTACAACGCTTCGATTACCAACTTTAAGGTTTCTGAAAATGGCGAAGAGATTGTACCGACGGAAGCTGGCCTTAAAGCAGGGAAATTTTACGCGATGTGGGGATATTCTGCCCTTGACGAGACCAGAACGTTTGAGCTTTCTTACACACTTTCTAATGCTTTGACTTCCGGACGTGATTTTGACGAATTTTATTGGCAGGTTATTGGGGACGAATGGGATAAGAGAACGGAAGCTGTCGATGTTACTGTAAATTTCCCGGGGGATATTGATAAAAACCAAGTTTATGCTTTTGCGCATGGCCCGACTAATGGAAAATACGATTTCGTCGATGACGATAGTGTCAGATTCCAGGTTGCTAATGTCCCGCCTAAACAATTTGTTGAAGTAAGACTCGTTTTTCCCAAGGGTACTCTTGCCGCTACTAACAGCTCAAACAAATCTTTGGAACAAATAATACGCGAAGAGGAGAATTACAGATCGCCGTTTCTTTGGAGAAAAATAGTTTTCCCCCTACTGCTTGTATTGACGGTAGGATGGTTGGTTTTCTGGATTTGGCAATGGCACAAATACGGAAAAGAACACGAGCAAGACCGGCCCAAATACGTACATGAACCGCCTTCAGACTTGCAACCGGCTCTTGTCGAAATGCTACTTTCCCAAGAAAACACAATCACCCCAAAGTCTTTTGGTGCAACAATTTTGGATTTGGCGAGGAGAAGGTATCTGGACATTGCTGTTTACAGACAGCTGAGAAATTTTTTGATGATCACTTCGGAAAAGAAAGAATATGGGATTGTTTTTAGAAAGCCGCTTGAGGAACTTAAGAAAGATAAGCAGCTTTTAGACTTTGAGAAAAAGATGCTTGAGGAAATTAGCATATATCAGGAAGCTCCGAGTGACCAAGAAAGAGTTGGTTATGGCTTAAAACCTCTTGATTTTATTATCAAGCTGGATAATTTGAAGGCAGGGTTGAGACGGCATAGAGCTTTTTGGCCAGGTTGGCAAGCGGAGATAAGAAAAGAAGCGAGCAAAAGGAACTTTGTAGAACAAGGGAGCGCGACGAGAAACACGTGGTTTTTTGGAAGTTTAGTATTAATTGTCGGAGTTTGGATAATCGGGTTTCAGATAACAGATGATTTATTTGGAGCGCCCAAAGCATTTTTCGCTATTATTTTTTGGTTCTTGTTTATGATTATTTGGGTTTCAACGTTTGTTCTCTTACCTTTTGGAAGGAAAAAGGGTTCTTATTTTAGCTTTGCTTTTATGAAAAAGTGGACACATGCTTGGGGTAAAGAAGCGAGAAAGTGGCAGGGGTTTATAAATTTTCTAGATGATTTTTCGCATTTCAAGAGGACATTGCCGGAACAATTGCCCTTATGGGAAAAGTATTTAGTTTATGGTCTTTTGTTCGGTCAGACAAAAAAGATTTTAGAGCTAATGCCGGAGAAACTCGGTGACCAGGTTCCGGGTTGGTACGTGACGTCTCGTGGAGGTCACATTAGTTATTCTGATTTTTCAGATGGAATCGGTAGTTTTAATTCAAGTTTTGCTTCGGCTCGCATTTCCGGCGGCTCAGGTGGAGGTTTCTCCGGCGGGGGTGGTGGAGGTGGAGGAGGCGGAGGCGGAGGCGCGGGTTAAAGTTTTGTCTTTAAACTTTTGGTTGCTTTTGCTTCGATTGTTTGGACCCCACTTCGTTCTGCTACGCAGAACTTCGAGGGTAAACTGTTTTTAGGTTTTTGATTTTAAACTTTTGACTGTACGATCTTCGATAGTTTGTACTGTTGATATTTTTGACGAAAGGCGGGCGAAGCGGGTGTTGACGTCGTCGCTGGAATTTGCGGCGTTTTTGATGTGTTTTGTGAGAAGCGAGAGTGAGCCACTAAATTTTTCTGTTTCGTCGGCGATTTCTCGAAGGGCTGCCAAAATTTGGCCGGCCTGTCTTTCGATCTTATTGCCTTCAAGCGACATAATGATTGCGCGTAAATATGCGTAGAGGGTGTTGGGGGAAACCGGGCGGACGCGCTTTCTGTAAGCGTATTCTTCGAGTTCCGGACTTTCGGTGAGAATTTCGTAGTAGACGACTTCGGAAGGAATATACATGAGGGCAAAATCAATTGTTCCTTCCTGCGGTTTGATATATTTACTGGAAATGGCGTCTATGTGTTTTTTGACATCGTTTATAAATGCTTTTCTGTAAAGAAGTTTTTCCTTTTCGTCCTGGGCTTTGGACATTTTGCGGATATTTTCCATTGGGAATTTGGCGTCAATTGGAATAATCCCTTGTTCTAACTTTAGAGCGGCATCCACAATTTCTCCGGATTTAAAAGCGTACTGAAGATGGAAATTTTGTTTCGGGAGGGATTGGCCTAAAAGATCTTTCAGTCCTGCCTCCCCCATTTGGCCACGCATCTTTGGAGACCTCAGAAACTCCTGCAGGTCTTTCATTCCCCTGCCAAGTTCTGTCATTTCGCCTACGGATTTGGAGACTTCAGAAATTACTTGCGCGGCTCTATCCAGTCTTTCATTGATTGCTTTTGTTTGCCGAACCATCGAATCTGTCGTGTTGTCCATAGAACCGCGCATGTCGGAAACAAGTTGTGAGAGGAGCTTGGTAGTTTCGTCGCTCTTTTTGTTGTCTGCGAGTTTTTTGATCTGCAAGTAGAGGAGCCCCATTGTGGCTAAAACTAGAACACCAACTACAAGCAGAATAGTCTGGGAATCCATCTGGTAGATTCTACCAAATTCGAAGCACGAAATCCGAACCGGTAATCGTCATTCTGGGGAACGGAGCGACTCCAGAATCTGATTAAGGCTGATTCTGGACAAGCCCTTCGACTTCGCTCATGGCCTATTAAGGGCCGTGAGTTTATCGAACGGCCAGAGTGACAGTTTTGTTTCGAGTTTCGAAATTCTAATTTCGAGTTTACAATGTATTTGTGGTCAAACTTTTACCTGTAGCGGCATTGATTGCTTTTCTATCTCTATTTGGACTTTCTTGGATAATTGTCGTAGTAGATCCAACTGCTGCACCATGGTTTATTTTTGCGTCCTTTGTTTTTTTAGTATTTTCTTTTAGTTTTAGTTTTCTGAGTCTCGTTCTTTATTTTGTTAGGACCAGGTTTTATAAGCGCTATAGCGCAAGTTGGTATGTTAAAACGTCTTTTAAGATGTCACTTTTTATTTCCATTTTTATCGCGATTTGTGCTGCTCTTGCGATTTTAAAACAGGTGACAGTAATTAATATTGGACTTGGAATTGTCGCAGTTGTTCTTTTTGCCGTTTGGAGTTATTTGGGAAAGAGAGAAGGGTAAATTTCTAATTTCTAATCAATTCCTAAATTGAAGAATTTCTAAAATTTTTAGGTCAATTAGTAATTAGGTTAATTAGAAATTAAACTTGTCGTTACTCTGAGAGAATTATAATTCCTTCTCTCCAACCGCCGGGGTCTTTGATAACGTTGCCGTCTTTTTGAAGAATGTGCGAGGTGATGGCAATCGCCTTATTTTCAAATTGTGGTGGTATTTGCCAATCCAGTTTGTAGGGAGATTTTTGAACCTTACCAATCATTTGCCATTTATTGTCGGCGTAAGTTTTTGCCCAGAACTGAACTTCTTGAGCAGAGCTAGGTTGGTCTACGGAAAGTTCTAAGTTAAGGGTCCCACCTCTTACAATTTCCCCGGCTTCCGGACTGGTGAGCCGTCCTCCGCTTGCGTTTCCTTGTTCATTTGTGATTTGAGTGGTTTGTCGGGAAAGGAGTGGTTTGCCAATTAAAAACAACGCAATTAGTCCAAGAATAATTAGAGCGGCAACTCCAAATGGATTAACTGGCCACCCTTTTTTACTTTTTTCTATAGGGCCTCGTTTTTCTGAGGATTCTTCCATTGTTCTTTATTATAACGGATTGGCATAAATGCGAATTTTTCGCAATTTGTGCCAAACGGCTACATACTTCTCTTGGGTAGGAATTTGGAGAAGTCTATATCGCAATTAGCCTACTGTCAAATTGAATTGTTTTGAGATAGAATGGCTTTACTTTAAGGGGACACTAAAAGTTTCCCCTTAATATTCCTCTTCCCAAGAGGACGATTTCGGACTGGCGGAGCCAGTTCCAAAATCAATATTAGACAAAATTCGCCTAGCGAATTTTGAAGAGGAGGAACAAATTAAAATTTGATTTAGGGTTGAAATTTCTTCTGTTTTGAAAGCTGCTGTATGAAAATCTTAAAAGTATTTACTGCCTTCCTTACCCTTTTTATTAATCTTGTCACTTTTGTCGGAGACGTAACTATTTGGGGGTTTCGAGGGATTTTTATTTGGGTTGAGGGCTTAAGAAGAGTTCTGCGGATTCCAAAGAGGATGCCCAGTAGATTCAAGGGTGTTACTAAGGTCTTCCGACATCCCGTTATCCGTGAAGATTTCAGTTTTAAGGTGGGGCTTTTAATGATTTTTGTTTCAATGGGATTAATTTGGTTTGCGACAAAAGATCTTCCAAGCCCAAGACAGCTCGAAACTAGAGAAGTGCCATTGACAACTAAAATATACGATAGAAATGGAGAACTACTTTTTAATGTGTACACAGACCAAAACAGAACTGTTGTTCCACTTTCCGAAATTCCAGACAATTTAAAATACGCAACGATTGCGATTGAGGATCAGGATTTTTATAAACATAAAGGCTTCGATGTCTACGGCATTATAAGAGCAGCTAGAGAAACAGTGTTCCAAGGAGATATCCAAGGTGGTTCGACGATAACGCAACAGTTAGTTAAAAGCGCCTTTTTGACGCCGGAGCGAACTATAACAAGAAAGGTTAAAGAATTATATTTGGCTTTCCGGGTAGAAATGGCATACCCCAAAGACAGGATACTTGAAATGTATCTCAACCAAGTTCCGTATGGCGGAACGGCCTGGGGAGCAGCCGCAGCTGCCGAGCAATATTTCGGGAAAGATGTTAAGGATTTGACGCTCGCGGAATCCGCGCTTCTTGCGGGATTGCCCCAAGCACCAACTTACTATTCCCCGTTTGGGCAAGATAAACAAAGGTCAGTCGAAAGACAGAGGCAGGTTTTGACAAGAATGGTTGAAGAAAATTACATCACAAGAGAGCAAGCCGAAGAAGCCGCAGCGCAACCGTTGGAATACAGGTCCGCGGCAACCGACATTAGGGCGCCTCATTTTGTAATGTTCGTCCGTGAATACTTGGCTGAAAAATATGGCGAGGCTGCTGCCGCGCAAGGCGGGTTAAAGGTGACTACAACTCTTGAGTTGAAAGTTCAAGAGATGGCCCAAGGCCAAGTAACGGAAAACATCGACAAGCTGAAAGCATTAAGAGTTGGAAACGGGGCTGCCGTAGTTACTAAACCACAAACCGGTGAAATCTTAGCGATGGTAGGGTCAAAAGACTTTTTCGATACAGAAAATGACGGTAATGTAAACGTAACTGTTGCCAATAGACAACCAGGGTCTTCCATTAAACCAATTAATTACGCGACAGCGCTCGCAAAAAGACTTATTACGCCGGCTACCGTGATTATGGACGTGCCAACTACTTTTTCGGGAGGACCACAACCTTACAGGCCTGTCAATTACGATGGTAAATTTCATGGTCCTGTTCAGGTAAGGTTCGCGCTTGCTAATTCTTACAATATTCCGGCTGTAAAGGTTTTAGGGTTAGTTGGCGTCGGCGAGATGATAAAAATGGCCAGGGAAATGGGTATTACTACTTTTGAGGATGAGTCGCGATATGGGCTTTCTTTAACTTTAGGAGGAGGAGAGGTTAAGATGACAGAAATGGCGACTGCGTTTGGCGTTTTTGCCAACGAAGGTGTCCGCGTAGATCTTGTCCCCGTTTTGAAGGTTGAGGATTCCAACGGCAGAGTTCTTGAAGAGTTCAAGCCAAAAGCGGGTAGGCGAGTTCTTTCTCCGGAGATTGCATTTTTGATTTCTTCGATACTTTCCGACAACGGCGCAAGAAGTGCTGCTTTTGGCGCAAACAGCATGCTTAATATTAGAGGAAAGACTGTCGCTGTAAAAACCGGGACTACAGATGATAAGAGAGATAACTGGACGATTGGTTATAACCCTAGCTTTTTGGTTGTAACTTGGGTCGGCAATAATGACAACTCTCCGATGCATCCTTCACTTTCTTCCGGTGTAACCGGTGCTGCTCCTATTTGGAACGGAATAATGACGGCGCTTTTGAATGACAAGGTGAATGAAGCATTCAAAGTACCTTCGGGTGTTGTTGGCAAAGAAATTTGCACCTTGACCGGGGGGACAAAAAACGAGGGATGCAATAATCGATTTGAATATTTCTTAGCTGGGACAGAGCCAACTAAAGATACATTCGCGAGATCTAAAGTGTGGATAGACAAGGAAACGGGAAAGGTTGTTCAGTCGGGATCACCAAACGCGGAAGAGAAAGACGAAGTTATTATTTCGGACCCCTACTCTAAACAAGACTTCTGTGCGAGTTGTCCTAGGCCGGAGGCTTCCCCAAGTCCGCCCCCTACATGACTTGAGGAGGATGATGATTCATTTAAAAAAAGCACACGATTTCGTAATTAACAAACAACTAATTTCATCACAATTTTCGCCATTGCGTATTTTGTGATGATTTTTCTATTTCGAGCACGCGGAACCTCAGCTTTCAAGCCGTGGGTAGTTTATTTCAAATGTTCTTTTATCCAGTCAGCGATTTCTTCAATCGTAGGTTTTTTGTTTTCGACCCAAAGAGCGAAGATAACGATCTCTTTGTTTGTCGCCTTAAAGCTTTTGCCGTTTAGTAACAAAAACTCAATCATCGAAATCGTTGCGGTTCTTTTATTGCCGTCTACAAATACATGATTTAGAAGTAAGGAATGAACAAGAGCTGCTGCTTTTAGGACTAGGTTTGGATAAAGATCTTTCCCCCCAAAGCTTGCTCGTGATCTTAAGACCGCAGATTCTAAAAGGCCTAGATCGCGAAGCCCTTGTAAACCACCGGTTGCCTCGACTAATTCAAAATGGATTTGGATAATATTTTGTGGCGTTAAAAACTTCACTTTGAAGCGAGTTCTTCGAGGGCCGGTCGGTATTGATCTATCAACTTTTTCGTCAGATCGTGGATTTCACGATCAGCAGTAAAAACTGGATCTACAGAGAAATTTACAGGATCGCCTACTTTGATACCTTTTTCTTCAAGAACTTTCTTCGGGATAGTCACGGCAACAGAATTGCCGACCTGAAAAGTTTTTTGGATCATGTTAGTACAATGTTATAACACTGCGTCGATTTTGTCAACCTGTTTTATTAACTCGTTTTTGTCCTGGTGATTCGAATCAGCAGGACAAAATTGCTGTGCACTCTTACAATTCAACAATTTAACGATTAAACAATTTATTCTGTGAATTTGCCCTTCGATTTCACTCAGGGTAAATTTGTTGAGCCTATTCAACAAATTTAAAGGTTGAGAGCATTTGGTCGAAGATTTTTTCCGATTCAGCAGAGTACTCTATCTCTGAACCAATACCACTTGAAAGAATGAATTCATAAACATTACCTTTTTGAGAAGAAAATACGTGTTTACTTGGTGTTTCTCCCAATGTCCCGACAAATACGAGCGATCTAGGCAATGGCGATTGAGTTTGTTTGAGGTTTGCTTTAAGAATTGAGATCACTGGTGTTTTTCCATCGACCCCAGTCTGTGTGAATACAGTCTCTAGAAATTCTTCCAGAGGAATATTCTGAGGGTTCGGATAAACATTTATAAGTATATTCTTGCTATTTACTGTTTCATCACTTGGATTATTAAAACTAACGATGTTCGATTTTTCCGAAAAGTTTGTCGGGCTAATTACTTTAAGGTCTGGGGGGTATTTCAAAGAAAAATTATATTCGGTATTTGTATATGTTATCCAGTTGGCAGGAACGTCCATAACTACATCTACGGGTACTGCTGATTTATCAGTAGGTTGTTCGTGGGCTTTTCGGATCAGGTTAGAGTTGACGTAGATAGTTGCTGCTGTGATTAGCAGAATCACGGCAAGGCCGATCATTACTGGGGCAGGAATGAAGCCCCGCCTACCGGCGGGCAAGACTTTTCTCATACTTTTATCATTTCATCTTTAAGAAAAAGAGTCAAAGGTAATAGATCCTATCGCTTCGCTCCAGGATGACAACATTCAATTCTGATTGTCGTTCTGGAGGGAGTACTACGACCGATAAGAAAGCTTGTTTCTCGCAGACTCGAAATAGAATCTCGACTCGCTACGCTCGCTCGAAGAATATATAATTTAGGTCATGAACAGAATTTATGTGACTACGGCTATTCCGTATGTAAATGCTGCGCCGCACATTGGGTTTGCCCTGGAAACAGT
Organism: Candidatus Curtissbacteria bacterium; assembly: GCA_024654445.1. Classification (NCBI taxonomy): domain Bacteria; phylum Candidatus Curtissiibacteriota; species Candidatus Curtissbacteria bacterium. Next base: position 155,670 of record JANLHP010000017.1, read on the forward strand.
GCAGGCAGACGCAATCGTACGGTTTTACCGTGCACAGGGATGGGATGTATTGTTTTCTTCCGGAACAGACGAAAACAGTCTTAAAAATGTACAGGCGGCGAAAGCAGAAGGACTAAAAGTTCAGGAACTGGTCGACAAATACGCAAGGCAGTTTGAAAATCTAAAAGATGCGCTTAATCTTTCATGGGACGTTTTTAATAGAACTAGCCAAAAACATCATTTTGAGGGAGCACAAAAATTCTGGAGTTTATGCCGGAGCGAAGATATATATAAAAAGAAGTATCGTGGCCTTTACTGCGTTGGGTGCGAAGCGTTTTATACGGCAGCCGAGATCGCGGATGGTAAATGTCCTGATGGACATTCGAACATAGAGGAAATCGAGGAAGAAAATTATTTTTTTAAACTTTCAAATTACCAAAAGTTCCTTGAGGATCTAATTTCTAAAGATAAACTGAAAATTGTTCCCCGGACCAAAAAGCATGAGGTTCTTTCCTTTATTAAAGGTGGGCTTGAGGATTTCAGCATCTCGAGGTCTGTCGAGAGAGCGAGGGGTTGGGGTGTTCCTGTTCCAGGAGATGAATCTCAAGTGATGTACGTTTGGTTCGACGCGCTGACTACTTATTTAACTGCTCTAGGGTTTGGAACAGACGACGATTTATACAAAAAATATTGGGTGGAAAACCCTAACCGTCTGCATGTAATTGGTAAAGGGATAATAAGATTCCACGCAGTTTATTGGCCGGCAATACTTGCTTCTGCTGGGATAAAACTTCCGACAGAAGAATTTGTTCACGGATATATAACCGTTGAAGGGCAAAAGATTTCGAAAACTTTGGGGAATGTAATTGACCCATTTGATTTGGTAGAAAAATTTGGGGTTGAAGCAGTCAGGTACTACTTGTTGCGCGAGATTCCGTCTTGGGGAGACGGAGATTTTTCGATCACTAGATTTAAGGATTTGTATAACGGAGAACTCGCTAACGGAATTGGTAATTTGGTGGCGAGAGTTGCAAGACTTGCAGCAGACACAAATCTGAGTTTGCCGGAAAAAAAGAATTTTACATTTAAAAAAGCAGTTTCTGATAATCTTAAAACCTTTCGGTTCGACCAGGCAATAATGGCTCTTTGGAATGAGGTCTCGATTTTGGATAAGAAAATTAACGACGAAAAGCCTTGGGAGTTAGAAGGCGAAGAGCTTAAAAAATCCATTACCCCGATAGCGCAAGAGATAAGAGAAATCGCGTTTAATCTTTCGCCATTCTTGCCTCAAACGAGTGGGAAAATTTTGAATCAATTCACCGGAAGAATTTCCGCAGAAAAACCAATTTTCCCAAGGATTTAATGAAATTAATTGATACTCATGCCCATTTGGACCTGCCTGCCGGCAGGCAGGTTTCTGATTTGGATGGGTGGCTTTCGCGTGCAAAAGAAGCAGGAGTTGGAAAAATAATTTGTGTGGGGACTTCGATTGATGCTTCTAAAAAGTGTATCGAGATCGCGGAAAAACATTCAGATGAAGACTTAGAGATTTTTGCCAGCTGCGGGATTCACCCGGAAGATGGAAAAGACGACATTAAAAAATATGGCCACTCCTCTGTCATTCTGAGGAGCGAAGCGACTCCAGAATCAGATTCTGGACAAGCCCTTCGACTTCGCTCAGGGCCTATCAAGGGCCGTGAGTTTACCGAATCGGCCAGAATGACGGATAGTCTGGCTGGTTGCATGGCTGAGTTAAAAAAGGTAGCTCAATCGTCGAAAAAAGTTGTGGCAATTGGAGAGTGCGGATTGGATTACCGTTTAACAACTGACAACGAACAACTGACAACTGACGAAGAGAAAGAGTTTCAGAGAAAGCTTTTTAAAGACCAGATAAAACTCGCAGCTGATCTGAATTTACCTTTAATTATTCATTGCCGTAATGGCTGGGATGAAATATTCGACCTATTAACAATTAACGATAGACAGAGTCCTGCGGTCCTCGCTAACGCTGCGGGCTTACAACAATCAACACTAAAGGGCGTTTTTCACTCCTGGACTGGAGACTGGACTGCTGCCGAAAAAGCGCTCGGTTTGGGTTTTTACATTTCTTTTTCTGGAATTTTAACTTTTCGGAACGCTCCTCTTATCCAAGAGGTCGCAAGAAAGGTGCCGCTTGAAAGGGCTGTTGTGGAAACGGATTCCCCTTTCCTTTCGCCAGAACCTTTGCGCGGCAAGAAAAATGAACCTAAAAATGTTAGAATTACAATCGAGTTTCTAGCCGAACTGCGAAATACTTCCCTTGAAGAAATTGCTGACGTGACGGCTCGAAATGCCGAAAAGTTATTCGGGTTAAGTTAGCCCATCCATGTCATTCCGGAGCGAAGTTCTGCAATTTGGCAGAACGAAGTGAAACGAGAACGTATTTCTCGCAAGCTCAAAATAGAATCTCTAGTTTCAGATCCTATTCGAAGAAAAGCTTTGCTTATCGGTCGCTTCGCTCCCTCCAGGATGACATCAAATTAAATATGGTTAAACAGTTCGTTGAACGGTACGACCGTCAAGTTCATAGGTTCTTGGAAATTTTACCTGGGACCTTTTCGTGGAGTTTAATTTTATTTCCCGTTTGGGGCTCTTTCTGGATTCCTCATTACGTTGCTTATTACATAATACTTTTTGACATTTTGTGGTTTTACAAATCGGGATCTTTGGCGATAACTTCTGTAATGTCCCACTTAAAATTGAATGCCGCTAAAAGATACAACTGGCTTTCGGACGCAAAAAAGCAGCCGGGATTTAATAAGCTGCATCATCTGATTGTTATTCCAACATACAAAGAACCTCTCCATACAATAGAAAAGGGGCTTGAATCTCTGGCTAATCAAGACGTTCCCAAAAGCGCGATTTCGGTAATTCTTGCTTTTGAAGAACGAGAGGGAGATGACGCGAAAGAAAAAGCAAAGGCGCTTGTTAAAAAGTTCGAAAAGAGATTTGCAAACCTTTTGGTTTCTTATCACCCCGATATTGCGGGAGAAGTTAAAGGAAAATCGAGTAACGAGGCGCATGCCGGGAAATACGCGAAAAGGGTTTTAGTAAATGAGCAAAAAAGAGACATAAATTACATTACAGTGACTTCAAAGGACGCTGACGGGATATTCCACGAAAAGTTCTTGTCTTGTCTTTCTTATAAATTCTTATCCGATGAAAGCGGGAGGCATCTTACTTTTTGGCAGCCGGTCATTCTTTTTTACAATAATATTTGGAGAGTCCCAGTTCCGATACGAGTGATGAACAGTTTAAGTTCCGTTTGGCAAACTGGTCAGAACAGTAGAACGGACAGGCTTATTAACTATTCTATGTACTCGCTTTCTCTAAAGCTTTTGGACGATGTTGGTTATTGGGACGTAGATGTTATTCCCGAAGATTATAGAATTTTCTTCAAGAGCTATTTTGCAAAAGACGGTAAAGTAGATGTTGACCCGATATTTTTGCCCGCGATGGCAGATGCCGCGGAATCAACGACGTATATAAAGTCGCTAACCAATTTTTACGAACAGGAAAAAAGGTGGGCTTGGGGAGTAAGTGACGACGCTTACATTATTAAAAAATGGTTAACGCATAGCCACATTCCTTTCTGGCAAAGAACAGTCAGGGTTTTTAAGGTCTTGGAAGATCACTTTCTTTGGCCGGTTAATTGGTTCGCGATAACGTTGGGGGCGACAATTCCTGTTCTTTTGAACCCTGTTTTCGCGCAAACTGTGATGGGACAAAATCTGCCGAGGATTTCTTTCGGGATACTTTCTGTCTGTTGGGTATTTTTGGCGATTATCTTAATTGTTGATTTTAGGCAGAGACCAAAAAGAGAAGGGCAGGTTTCTTTTATTAAAAAGGCAGTTATGCCTCTTGAATTTGCCCTGATGCCTGTTGTGACATTTATATTCACCGCCCTGCCGGGGATCGACGCTCATACAAGGCTGATGCTTGGAAAATACTTGGAATATAGGGTCACGGAAAAAGTATAGATTTTAAGGAAGTAACCCTGTTCCTTGCTTCGCTTACGCTACGCAAGCAAATACGTGTAACCGAAAAGGTCTGATCGTCCCCTATCAAACTTGACTTTGGAATTTTCACTTGGTACCCTACTTGCTTCTGATGCCAACTGTTCTTTCTGATCCTCTCCGGCGTAAGTTTACCGCTTCCCTCATGTGGGGAATTTTTGGGGCCCTAATTTTAGGGGTCTTTTTTTTAGGTCTTTTTTTGACCAACAACAGCCAGGGGTTTAAAAAATTCATCTCTCCGATTGTGGAGCGAGAATCTCCTTATGAAGTTTTTGGGTTTGCTCCATTTTGGACCTTATCCAAGATGGACAACATTGATTGGGACGTTTTAACAACCTTTGCTTATTTTTCTCTGCCATTGAATGCTGACGGGACAATCGACAAAAATTCACATGAGTGGAGCGTTTTCGAGGGTGATAAATTAAGTTCTCTGTTCCAGAAGGCAAAAAACCATCAGGTAAAAAGGGTGGTCACTTTAACACAGATGGACGCCTCAACTATCGAAGTGTTTCTTGAGAATCCTGAGGCTTGGAACAAACTCGCTTATGAGAGCGTCGACGTTATTAAGAGTCGGGATCTTGACGGAGTGAACATAGACATAGAATATATTCCTTCAAACAACCACCTCAAAGATCAATTTTCCCAGTTTGTCCAAATATATTCAGGTATTTTAAATAAAAATCTGGACGATCCTTATATTACCGTTTCCGTACTTGCTTCTTCTGCGAGGTTTAACAGAATTTATGACGTCGGAAAATTGGCTGAAGCGACGGATGGCGTTTTTATGATGGCTTACGATTTCTACTACCCTGGTTCGGAAACAATAGGTCCTTCGGCTCCCCTTTACGGCTACAACGGAGGCAAGGGTCCTTTCTGGTACGACGTTTCGACAGCAGTTGACGATTTTTTGAAAGTCGCGAGCGCCGACAAAATTATCATGGGAGTTCCCTATTATGGTTGGACTTATCCAGCTGCTGCTGAGGCCGCGCCGAAATCGGATAGAAATCTTGGTTTAAAAGCGTTCGCTACAACACTCGAAAAAGCTCAAAACAACAAGCTCCTTTCGACAACACCTATTGGAGGCTGGGACAGTCAAGCGCAAGTTGCCTGGAGAGGTTACTGGGACGACAATGGCTGGCACGTGGTTTACATGGAGGACGAAAAGTCGCTTTCGATCAAATACGATTTTGCCAAAGAGAAAAAGCTTGCGGGCGTCGGTATGTGGGCGCTGGGATTTGACGCGGACAGCGACAATATGTGGTCTGTGCTCGCCGGCAAATTCGATGATGAATTCTTAAGCTCAAACAACACCAATCAATCTTGGATATTTTAAATTTGTTAAGAAAAATACCACAGTTACTCGGCTCGGTCTTTAAAGTCGAAAAAAGGATAATTTTAATAGCCTTTATTGTTGCTCTTATGGTTCTTTTTTATCGTTCAGAGAGCGATCTTTCCGCGAGCTCTCAACAAACATATGCAGACCCAAAAAGGACGGCTTTCGTTGAAGCGTCTAAAAAACTTACTGCCGGGAGTAACTGGACTCCAAAGGGATATGGGTCCGGCGAATACCTTGAGACGATTCCGAGAATCAAGGCAGGGGCGGTTATCGATTTTGATAGTGGGGAAGTAATCTGGTCGCAGAACTTAAAGAATAGAATTTCCCCCGCTTCTATTACTAAAGTCGCGACGGTGATGACTGCTCTTGATATAGCTTCAAAAGACAAGGTAATTTCCGTTTCTGTAAAAGCCGCAGAGCAAATTCCAACGAAACTGGGGCTTGAGTTTGGCGAAAGGCTGACACTCGAGGAAGCTATCAAAGCATCAATGCTAACTTCGGCAAACGACGCAGCGGAAGCAATTGCTGATTATTTGGGCAGTGATATCGGAGACGGTTCTGGGGCCTTTATGAATTTGGTAAATTTGAAGCTTGAAAAGATCGGCGCGCTGGATTCGAACTTCGAAACTCCCACTGGTCTTGATGGCAACAACCATTATTCTACTGTTTACGACCTGGCAATTCTTGCCCATGAAGCAAAAGCAAACTATCCTTTTATAAACCAAATCGCGTCTAGTGAGTACATTAGGTTGGCGCCTAATGGAAATCATCGGTTGTTTGATCTCCCTAACTGGAACGCGCTTCTTGGTACTTATCCCGGTGTGGACGGGCTGAAAATAGGATATACGGAAAACGCGGGTCATGTTACTGCGGTTACGGCAGAGCGTGAAGGTAAAAAACTGATAGTTATCGTGATTGGTGCGAAGTCTCTCGAAGACCGAGAAATTGCAGCCGCAACGCTTCTTAATTACGGATTCGAAAAAAGAGGAGTGGAACCTTATTCTGTCGACGATCTAGATTTGGTGGAAAGATTTCAGGACTGGAAAAGACAGCTGACAATGCTACCCTAAACTAGGTTTTGGGGATTTTCGCGCTTACAACGTGAGCGGCATTAGTTTTTAAGATTGGTGCACGATTTGACGCTGTCACTCCTTTTATGACAGGTTGTTTTCTGTCTGTTCTTACAGTGTATCTCCAAGAGAGATATACCGAAGGGTCATGTCCGTCTACAAGCCCGATACTAACTCCGCCTGCTCCGGGCAAACGCGTTAAATAGGGAACGCCCATTTCTTTTTGAGAACCGGTTAAAAGGAGCCCCGTGGAATTTAAGACGTTTGGATTTTGAAAAAAAAGGTTCAATCCTTCAACAAGACTCAGGCCGGCTTCGTTTGGGCTTACAGATTTATTGTCTTTAACTTCTTGCGAGATAACATACGGGCCGGTGCTTGCAGGCGGATCAAAACTAAGAATATTAATTCTCCTTGCTTCCTGTGTTATAAGCTCTCTCGGAACTTTTCCCTTTTCTATTAATTTTAAGGGGGCGTTTGGGTCTACAACAACGGCATGAGGCCTTGCTCTTGAAGAGAAGTGAACTGACTTTTTAATGAAGAATACGAATCAACACTTGAAGCACAACCTAATTCCACTAGGTTTTCCGCCTGATTTTGCCATAACACTTCCGGTGTTATCTCTTTTTTCTGTCTTTCTCTTCTTTTAAAGAATCGTCTAAAGAGTCCGGGTTTGGGTTCTTCCAGAGAAGACTCCATAACTTGATGGTATTTGGCTATGTGGCTATTTGTCAATTTGGACCTGTGACCCTATACTAAAATGGAAATGTTTTCCCTTGCCCAAAACTACGTAACTCGAGGTTTTTGGGGAGACGAGGCGTGGACTTCTTTAATTTCTCAACTCCCGTACTCGCAAATGCTTAAAACTACGGCTGCGGATTTTCATCCTCCGGGTTACTATACGGTTGTCGGCCTCGTTTATAGGTTTTTTCCTCCTACCGAAATCGCCACAAGGCTCATTTCCGTCTTTTTTTATCTTCTGACAATTTTGGTCGTTTACAAGTTTGCCAGTGAATTTAAGGGTAAAACATTCGGACTACTGTCTGCTCTTGTTCTTCTTGTTAACCCCATATTTTTAACTTACGCGTTTGAAGCGCGCAACTATACGATGTTTGCTTTTGCCTCGGTTTCTTCTGTTTACTTTTTGAACCGGCTTTCTTCAAAATTTAATTTTGTTAACGTAATCGGCTTCGTATTATTTTCGGCTCTGGGCTTGTACACGCATTATTACATGCTTTTTGTACTTGCGGCAGAAGCGTTTTATATTCTTCTTTTTGACCGCAAAATTTTAATTAAGTCTGTAGGCCTTTTTGCCGTCGTCGGCGCTTTGTTTTTACCTTGGGTACCTTTCTTGCTTTCGCAGGTTACTTCGGTCGGAGAGAGTTATTGGATTGGAGGAATCGACGAGAGGACGCACTTTGAAGCGGTTTTGAGGATACTTGCCGGAGAACATTTTAATCCATTTCAGATGATTTTATTTGCTGTTTCGACGGCGCTTATTGTGCTTGGCCTTGTGCAGCACATAAGACGCAGGTCTTTTGAAAAGCCGTACGCCTTAATCTGGCTTTGGGCAGTTATGCCGCTAATTCTGGCTTCACTGCCGGGACTTAAGGTCGGCGAATTTCGGCTGCCATTCAGACCCATTTTTTTCTGGCGCTATTTGATACCTGCGGCGGTTCCTTTTTCGATGATCATCGTACACAGCGCCCAGAAATTTCCCGGGCCTTTTTATAAGCTATCGATTACTGCGGTGATCGTTTTGAGCCTGGCGATAGATTACCTGACATTAAGTCGTTATCCTCTTACGTTCAAACAAATTTATGCTCAAGAGGTTGTCCCGCAAATTCAACAGGGCGACAAGATAGTAACGGTTCTTCCTTCTTTTGCAGAAGTTTTGTATTACAGAAACAGGAATGGTCTCACTAATGAACTTGTTGTGCTTTCCGTGGGTCTTGTACAATTTTCCGGCAAAAGTTTGCTAGATGCATACGTTGCAAATGGGGTTGTTAAAATTCAAGAAAATGTAGAGGAGCCTTATTTTTATCTTTCGCCAGGACCAAAAATTGAAGTTCGGAGGTAATTATGAAAAAAGTATTCGCTGACTTTAGACGCCACCATATTATTTTTCTTTTAATTCTCGGTGCTATTTTTCTGTTTAGGCTCCCTTCTCTGTTTGAACCTTTTTGGTATGGAGATGAGGGAATTTTTGCGGCAGTTGGGCGAAACTTAAATTTTGGTGGGACTTTGTACCAAACTGCCTGGGACAATAAACCCCCAATGATTTATTTGACTTATGCTGCGATTTTTAAAACGTTTGGTGTCTCGATGTTTTGGTTAAGGTTGGTTACCCTAGTTGTCGCACTTGTTACAGCTGCTGCGATTTACGAAATTGCGCAGAAAGTACTGGGAGAAAAAAGGGCACTTTTGGCGACTGGGATTTTTGGGGTTTTGTCGTCTCTGCGGATCATTGAGGGCAACTTGGCTCTAACAGAAATTTTTATGATTCTGCCGATTTCTCTTGCATTTTTGGTTGCCATCAAGAGAAATTTTGATTATCTTTCTCTTTTTGCTGCAGGTCTACTTTTTGCACTAGGTTCTCTTTACAAGCAAGTCGGGGCACTAGAAGCTGCAGCCCTTGGTATTTTCTTGTTCGTCTACACAAAAAGGTTTTTAGAGTTTGTTAAAAAGGGTTTTGTGCTGACACTGGGTTTTCTAGTCCCATATCTTTTCTTTATTCTTTACTTTGCTCAAAAAAATCTTGTGGGGGAATATATTTTTGCGGCTTACACTTATTACCAAATTTACCTTAACGAAAGCCCACAGTATCAGATTTTTATAAATATTTTGAAGTTTATGCCAATTGTTGCAAGCATTGCTTTTGCAATTTATCAAAAGAAAAAAGGGCAGGTAAGTCTTTTAAATCTTTTTTTCCTCTGGGGTGCTTTTTCGTTTCTTGGTAGCTTTTTTTCGGGCCGAACTTATGGTCACTATTTGGTCCAGGGAGTCCCTGCGCTTTCACTTCTTCTTGCGTCCATTCCAAGAAAAATAGACTTCAGACGGAGCTTTGTTGTTTTTCTTGTTTTTTTCGCACTTCCCTTACTTTTGCTTTTTAAATTTCTTTTTGCCGACTACGGTGTAGTGGAACTGAGGACGCAGGTTAAATACTGGAAGAACTTTTTTAGTTTTGCTTCGGACGGTAGAACTTTAAGCCAATACAACGATTCGTACGATTCTAACGTTAACAAGATAATGGCGCTTGATAATTTCATAAGGAGCCGGGAAGCGAGAGGTAAAACTGTGTATGTGTGGGGGGACATTGCTTGGCTTTATGCAATTTCTGATCTTAACAACCCCTCGAGATACGTTACATCCTTCCATGTTTTTGGCGTACCAGGCGGACGGGAAGAAGTAATAAATAATTTGCGCGAAAACCCCCCTGTTTACATAATCCTCGCACCCAGCTCGATCGGTTATTTTGACGAACTTGAGAAGTTACTTGCAACTTCGTATACTCATACCTCAACTGTTGAAGATTCACGAATTTTTCAAAGAAAGGATTAAGTTATGAGGGTAGGTAATCTGTCTGGCGCGAGGATAGAATTTACACAAAATGCTCAGAAGAACATCGCTGGAGATAGGCTTTCATTTTTTTCGTTCTCTTTCTTTCTGTTCTCGATTTTGATTCAGTCGATGTTAATTTTGCTCGTATGGTCGAAACTGCCTCCGCAATTGCCTATCTTTTTTTCAAGGCCTTGGGGGGAGAACGTTCTCGCGCCTAAGCTTTTCCTGTGGTCGCTGCCTATTATTACAGTTCTGTTTTTTTTCGTAAACTATTTCGCTTCGTTGACTTTGGCGAGGGGAAATTTATTTCTTTTTAGAATTATTGTGGTTTTTAGTTTCATTGTTTCCCTTCTTACACTTTACGACACTCTCAAAATTGTTACGCTTTTAACATGACGTTCACGCTGACATTTTTAGCTGCCTTTTTAGTTTCTTTAATCTTAACCCCAATTACAATTGTGCTCGCTAAAAAATTTAAATTCGTTGATGACCCGAAGCTTAGAAAGCATCCGGCTCTTATTCATAAAGTTGTAACCGCAAGAGCTGGTGGTGTGCCAATTTTTCTTGCTTTTTTGTTGGTGAGCATTCTTTTAGTTGAACCGAGTAAAAAATTAGCGGGGATCCTGCTTGGAGGTTGGATTCTTGTTTTGGTCGGTTTAATTGACGATAAAGCGGAATTGCCGAGTATCGTAAGACTTCTTTTCCAATTTCTAGCAGCGCTGGTTGTTGTTGCCAGCGGTGTCGGTATCGCTTTTATCCCAAACCCGGTTTCAGCGCTACTCGGTCAGGGTTACGATGTTATTAGACTCGATACTATTCGTTTGTCTTTTGAGTTTTTTGGTAATCATTCACTTTTATTGCTCGCTGATCTTTTTGCGCTTTTTTGGATCGTTTGGGTAATCAACATGGTTAATTTTTCGAGTGGCGTCGATGGACAAATGCCGGGAATAGTAATTGTTACTCTAATGGTAATTTTTGTCGCGTCACTCCGATTTTATCCTCATGATCCGAGCCAGACCGTTGTGAGTCAACTGGCTTTAATTGGAGCTGGATCAGCGCTTGGATTTTTAATTTTTAATTTTTATCCTGCAAAAATTTTCCCCGGCGATTCCGGCTCTTATTTTCTGGGGTTTTTAGTCGCGGTCGTTGCAATCCTTTCGGGAGCAAAAGTGGGGACTGCGATTTTAGTAATGGCCATCCCGCTTATTGACGGTGTATTTACTATTATAAGAAGATTAGTAAGTGGTAAGTCTCCTTTTCTTGGAGACAGGAAACATTTACACCACAGGTTGATAGAGTTGGGTTGGTCGCAGAGAAGAGTAGCATTGTTTTATTGGTTTCTGTGTGCTATTTTAGGTGCGGCTGCATTGCAACTTGCCTCTATTGAAAAACTTTTTGCAGCAGTAGTTGTCGCTGTTATTGTCTTAGGAGGACTAGTTTGGCTAAATATGAATTTACCACAAAAGGCCCGCAGATAATCTGGTTGCCCTTTTGGATTTTTGTTAGCGCACGCCCGCGTCAATGGCTTAAAAATTTAGCACTTTTTGCTCCACTTGTTTTTGAAGGCGTTTTTTTTGACCCCATTAAATTTTGGCTCGTCGTTTTAGGCTTTTTTATTTTTTCGCTTGCAACTTCTTCCATATATATAATCAACGATGTAATTGACGTCGAAAAAGACAGGGCTCATCCATTTAAGAGGAAACGCCCAATTGCAGCCGGAAGGATACATCCTAACGTTGCTCTTATTATTGCGATTTTGGGACTTGCGCTGGCGATATTTGTTTCGAGCCGTTTTTCGCCATTTTTTACTTTGGCGCTTTCCGCCTACGCAATTTTGCAGATACTTTACTCGCTATTTTTAAGGTCGATTATTCTAATCGACGTTATGGCGATTGCGTCGGGATTTTTGCTAAGAGTTTTCGCCGGAGCGGTTTTGATCGACGCGCACGTTACTGTTTGGTTTATTTTGACGGTTGCAAGTCTGGCGCTATTTTTGGCTATCGGAAAAAGAAGGTCGGAACGGACTCTTTTGATGGGTTCGGAGGAGAAGTCGCTTGCGACAAGATCTATTCTTCTTCATTATCCCGAGTCACTTCTGGATTCGTTGACAGTAATGTTTGCAACGGCTACGTGGTTTTCTTATACGATGTTTACTTTTTTGCAGCCGCCGCCAGGTTCCGGCGCACAGGTTTTGGTGTTGTTTGGAGATTATCTGCCTAGGACGTTTTTGGCTTCTAAATGGCTGATGGTGACTGTGCCTTTTGTTATTTATGGGGTAATGAGATACATGTACGTCATTCACGAAAAAAAAGAAGGGGAATCACCGGAGCGAGTATTATTGTCTGATATTCCTTTACTTTCGACAGTGCTGTTCTGGATCGTAATCGTCTTTTTTGTAATCTACGGCGGAGAATTCTTACCTCAAAAGTTAATTCAGTATTTGCAGTAATTATTGTTTATCAAATTCATGAAAAAAGGTTTCGCTCCTGTAGTTTTGCTCTTATGCGTTTTGTTTGTCGTTGTTACGGTTTTTGGAACTCACAAAATTATGGAATGGCAGCAACCCAAAGATCAATCAATCTCACAAGATGATATTCAAAATACTTCTGCCTGGACAACACAAGAGACTGTTTTAGGTTTTTCGATAACATTTCCCAATACTTGGCGTTTAGAGGCAGGTGACTCAAAGACCGTTGTTTTGCGAAATTACTTTGACGCGAATCTTGCTGAATCAGACTTTCAGGGTCCTATCCTTTTAAAACCGGACAAAATATCCATCACAATTGGTCAATATGACGAATCACTTGAGGAAGACCTATCACTTTTAGATTGGCTCGAGAAGGAGAACCGATATAGTAGCGCTCAACAAGATGATCCAACTAAGGTAGAACAAAAAACAATAGCAGGTAATCCTGCTTTAGTTCTGTTCCATAGTAATCCTGATGCACCTTTTTACGTTTTTAACAATCAAAAACGTGTTTATTTTGCTTACTTTAGTCCTTCTAACTCAGACTATACTCCTCTAGTTATTCCAATACTTGATTCAATTAAATTCTTACAGTAAGGGGACTTTTCTATGTACAGCTATCTTGATGGGGGCGGCGGGGAATTTTTACCTCAAAAGTTACTTCAGTATCTTCAGTAGTTTATCTATGAGATTCGACTATTTTTCTCCCTATTTCTCCTGATTGATAAGCTTTCAATAGGTTATTTCTTCCCCTAAATCCCATTCTGTCTAAGGCCGCGAGTAGTTCTCTTTCTTCTTTCCGTGGGTTTTGTGTTGTTAAGGAAACAGTTAGCGGTACAGACACTTCCGCATGTCTATTTATTCTGGTGCGTAACTGAAATGGTAGGTCAAACTCGCTGCCTAACTGTTTACCAAACTTAACCATTGCTGGTCTTGCAAGATGTCTAAGAAGAAGATTGTCGTTATTTATGACTGTTGATGGCATGAACATACTATCATCTACATGATTGTAGTCTGGAGTCCAATGATGCGGATTTTGCAGCCTTTTTCTTTTATGTATTGAATTGCTGCTTCAAGGTCGGTTTCTGTTACTATTCCTGTTAACGTTTGTCGGTAACTGGCTGTCGTCGAATCGACCGCTAGTTTGGTTGCTGTTTCCGATTCGACATTGACAATTTCCGTCCCTAAAAGTACTGTAGCATCGATACTATCCATACCTATTCCAAAATATCCTGCTACCTTATTTTTTCTCAGATCTTCTACAACCCTGTAATCAAAATAAATGCTGTTAGAGTCTCTATCTACCCATGATCGAGCTCCTGGTGGAGCACCCACTACTACCTTGCCTTTAATTTTTTCTAAAAAGAAAGGGTGTAGGCTTGCTAGGTTGATTGCTGTCTCTGTGTCATTAAGATCTGGGACAACCTTTACTTGGTCTACACTCAATTCTGGTGCGTCTGGGTAGTGCCTTCGAAGGTTGGTATTTACCCAGGATACGATTCGTGCAATATCTGCCTGATCCTCGGGTGCGAGCAAAATTTCTTGCGGCTGACTAGGGCCTGCTTCTTGATCTTTCATAATCTCGGATTATACTCCTCTCCCTGTGTGTTTGTAAACTATGGGTCGGATTATTGAGCTTTGATCTTGAAGCTAACGTTTGAGGAAGCGGAGGCTTCTTCGGAGAGAAGGCTGAGAGTTGTGGATGTTTGAGGTGAAAGAGTGGCAGTTATGTCTGGATTTTTGAAGTCCTGGCCGAAAAAGACTTTGGCCTCCCCTGCTGTTTTTTCGATTGAGTAAGTTTTAGTCTCCTCTGTCGGGTTATTTAGGATCAAAATACCCAAGAATGCTTGGCTCTCTCCGAATTTCGTGGCTGTTAGCTTGTAGGTTTCGCCCTCCTGGGAAAAGCTTACGTTCGGGAATTTGTCTATCTGGGGCACGATAAGGTAGTGTGAAGCGCTTTTTACGCCCGCAACTTGGGCGAATTTCGAGGCAAAATAGAAGGGGAAGGCCAAAAGCGCTAAAAGCAGGACTACGGCTGAGAAGTTGGCAAAGGTCCGAAATAGTGAGTGTTTCATGCTTGTTTTGATATTTCTATCTCGTTTTCGATATCCACCGACAGGATCCAGGTAAAGTTAGCAGCAATTAGTAACGCGGCTATGGAGATCATGGGGTGCGTAACTTTCAGGATGACGGTGGAAACGAGGAGAAATCCAGTCGTTAGCCACAGAAATGCGAGCCAAATGACGGCCTGGTGGTATAGATGGTAGGTAGGAGCTACAAACCCTTCCATGTTCATAGAGGCTAACTTGGCATGAAAAGATGGCTTTATATGGCTTTCGTGGAAAAAATGGGCACGAACCAGAACATATAAGTTCCCGACGACGACGACGGTTAGCATAGTGATATTCGAGTAGTTTTCCGCTATTATGTAGTCTTTGAGCGAGCCGAAGCTAATTGAGGGTAAGACGCCTAACACTGTGCCTCCGGCAACCGTGAAAGACAGCCCGAGGGCGTAAGTCGCTATAAAAAAGCCGATCATTTTACCCACAATTAAGGCTGCGGCGGGCACTATTGCTTCGTCTATTAACTTTATAATGGATTTTGACAGCATAGATACATATTATCAGAATTACAGGGAAATTTGATCGGGATTAATTCCTGGGCAGTTTCTTTGTGTATTCCGTTGAGACCCAGCCTTGTTTCCCCTCGAATTTTATCTGAACCCAACCTTGAATTTCTTGTAATATTTCAAGCTGGTCGCCTGTTTTTACTCTGCCTATTTCCGGGCTGGTGAGCGTAGATTCACGCCTGACGCGAAGGAACCCAAGCGGAGTCGCCAAAATTTCAACTTTCTCAGGCTCTTCCGGGAGTCCGGGAGCAGCTGTAACTCCTTTGGCTATTTCGGACGCGAGAGTTACGTGCGCGACAACTTGGAAATCTGGGGACGTTTTAACGGTTATCGTTCTTTCTAAATAGCCACGATGGGAAAGTATTAATTTATGCTCTCCTTCTTCTATTTCTTCAATCTGGATGGGTGTCTTCCCATATGATTTGCCGTCGATGGCAACATCAGCCTCGTCAGGCGTGGATGTAACAAAAATACCCTTTTTACCAGGCTGGAGGCTAAGTATTTCGCCGGATTGGGCTAAAAAGTTGTTATTGAGTTCGCGATTGACGACTGTGAGGGTATTTTCGACCAAAGTTACCTTTTCTACGTATGTCGCCTCGCCCGCGGTTATTTTAACCATATACTCCTGGTCTTTGAGTTGGTCAGAGAAAAAGGGGGTTTTGCCGACATGTTTCCCGTCCAGGAATATTGAAGATTGGGGCGTTGAGGTTACTTTTAAGGCTGCGGCTTTGGGGCCACCCACGACTGTGCAGCCAGTTAGGAGTGTAACAAGTGTCAGGTAACATGTGACATGTAGGAGCTTTCTTGACACCTGACACTTGATACTTGATACATACTCAGGCATTGGATTAAAGGTACCACCTAGCTGAGCTTCGGTGCAAGCGTGAGCCCTTCGACTTCGCTCAGGGTCATGACTATTTGAGGCTAATTCCTGCGGCGGGAGCTCATGTGAAAAGATTATAGGTCTGCTTCGAGGCTGGAAGGTAATTCGAGGCTATTTGTGCTCAGGCTCGAGCGTGAGATTGAAGCTATCCCCTAGCCACGATTTTTAGCTCCATTTAGGCCTCATTTAGCTTACTATGGGACTTGACAAAGGAGCCTTACTATGCTATACTTCACGCTTGTAAGATCTCCACTATGGGCTTCTGCCCAGGATTCCCACAAATATATATGTGGGTTTTTAGTGGGAAAATATATGAAAAACATACAAATACTACAACCTGCCATATCTGAGCTTAAAGTCCAGGCTCAGGCACAAGCTGAAAAGGCTCTCAAAAGGGCTCGTCAAATCGAGGCTAAACAAATAGCCCTTAACGGCTTAAAGTTCACCAAGTTTCAACTTTCTATTAGACCAAGGCTTAGATTGCTTGCCAAGGTACTTCCTGTACTTACCATTGCTTTTATAGCGACAAGCCAAATTGCTTCATTTGTTGAGCCTAAGACCGCTGAAGTAAAAATCAACGGCCAGCCTATTTTGGTTGCTGAGCACGTTGAAGGCGATGCCAACGTTGTTGAGATTGCACAAAGTGTAGGCGCTAAGTTGTCTCCTTTTGAGTTCAGAATGCCTGTTGGCGGAAATATTTCACAAGGATTTAGTGGATACCATAGAGCTTTCGACATTACGTCCCCTCTTGGTACGCCTATTAAGCCAGTTGGTGCTGGTACAGTTGAGTTTGCCGGCTTCGTTTCCGACGGTAAAGGTAACTTAGTTGTTATTGACCACGGTGACGGGCTTAAAACTGCTTATGCTCACATGGGTAAGATTTACGTTAAACCTGGTTCTACAGTTAATACGCAAACTGACCTTGGTACTATTGGTCTTACGGGTCGTACTACAGGAGCCCATGTCCACTTTGAGCTTTACGATAATGGTGTTGCGGTAAACCCTGGAAACTTACTCCCGAGCGCAGAAGGCAACCTAAAGTAAGCGCGATTTAAAGCTTGCGGATAGGGGTATCGTCTTCCTCTTTGGTATCGTCTCTGTCTGATAGTTCCTCGATCATAATCTTAAATTTCACTGGGTCTCCTATATTTTCGATAACAATTTCTCTTTGATCGTAGCCAGCGGTAATTACTACTAAATTTCCATTATTATAAAGGTACCGCTGCGCTACTGATTGTTCCACTGTCACGTGCGTAATACGCTCGAGTGGAGCGCTTAGGATTTTTCTGGAAAATATGCCCGTTATTATCAAAAGGCGTTTATTTGTCAGGGCGTAAATATACGATTGTTTTTGCCTGATAAGCTGGCTGGAGCTTTTTAGTTTTGCGATCAACACAAAAAGCGGGAAGATTCCAAAGTATTTTAGGTACGAATAACCTTGGATATCAAAAAAGCCAAGGAGCATTAAAAAAGAAGCGTAAAACCAGATTAATGGGATTATGAAGATTAGAATAACCTTGATCCAGAAATAGCGTTTCCCTATAGATGAGACTAGCTCTGGCTTTTCATCGCTCGTCAAGAACTTGGCGAGTCTTTTTTTTTGCTTTTCGGAGGGGGATTTATTGGCCACGTTTCCAGTTTATCACAATATTTTTTGCTATCATGGAGATCGTATGGGTTCTAGGATACTAGGCAAAATTATCGCCGCGATTTTTATAATTGCTCTTCTCGACCTCGTTTATTTGAACTGGTGGGTGGTGCAAAATCAAAGTTCAAAGATCAAAGATCAAAATTTAGAAGCCGATCGGAAGATTGAAATAAGTCCAACTCCCCTTGCTTCAGCTTCCCCGACTCCGCCACCTGCGGGTATTAAAACGGTCGAAACTAAGACGGTTGTCGAAAAAGAAACACAAATCATAGTTCAGACTGCGCAAAAAGAGATATTTGTTCCTGTTGGTTCGGGCACAACAAATAGCAATAGTTATGCAGATGTTGCGGGAATGGAAGTGACGATTGATACCGGGAAATATGGGCAGATTGACTCTGTGTTTTTTGAGGCTTCTGTGTGGGTAACTGGCGGAAACGGCAGAGGTTATGCCCAGCTTAAGAATATTTCGGACAATAATCCTTTTATCGAGAGCACAATTTCCAGTGCGAGCGGGACGGGAGATGTCCAAACTTCAGGCAAGATTCCGCTTCCAAGCGGAAACAAGAAGTACGGAGTGCGGGGCAAAACGGATATAACCGAGTTTGCCGTGCACATAGATAACGCACGAATTAAAATTACATTAAAGTAAGGTAAAAGAGATTAGAGTTAAGAGTTTAGGGGAAAAGACGGCAGTCGGTTTGTTTTTGGGGACAAAGAGACAGAGTTGGAAAGGGTAACAGAAACTGAAAATAAGGCTCTTCGACTCACTTCATTTGCTCCGGGGAATATTGACTGAGCTTGTCGTACTTCGATTTCGCTCAGTACGACCTCCTCGAGTCTGAGCGACTTCGGAGTCGAAGACCTGAGTGTAAACCGAATGGGTCGAAGTCAATATGAACTAACAAACGGCAATTTTTGATGGGTGAGACCTTTTTTGTTTGGTTTGACATCGATGCTGCCCGTCTCGTAAAATACGACACTCATGACCAAGGGGTTCAGGAGAGAACTATTGAAACAACTTGTTACGTTGTCTACTTCCGGGTTCGGAGTAGTGGCTGCTCTTGCGTGGAACGAGGCCATCCAAACTTTTATCAATGACTATATTGTAGGTTATTTGACCATTGGGTCCGGACTTGCTTCGAAGTTTATCTATGCAATTTTAGTCACAACTTTCGCCGTTCTGGTCACATATCAGCTGAGCATGTTGGTGAGGGAAGAAGAGAAGAAATAATTAAGTGCTAAATTGTTGAATTGTTAAATTGGAGAGAAGCCTCCTTTTAGTAATCCATGCCGCCACCCGGAGGCATTCCAGGCATGGCCGGCGGATTTTTCTCCGGAAGATCCGTAATTAATGCTTCTGTAGTTAAAATCATCATTGCGACAGAAGCCGCGTTCTGCAAAGCAGAACGGGTTACTTTAACAGGGTCGATAACTCCGGAGACTGTTAAATCTTCGAATTGACCTGTGATCGCGTTGAATCCTTTGTTGCCGACTGCTTTTTCAACTTCTTTGACAACCCAGCCACTGTCTGCACCTGCATTTTCGGCAATTTTAGCAAGAGGTCTCTTTAGCGCATCGCGCACAATTTCGACGCCTATTCTTTCATCGGCATCTGTGGCCATTGGAAGTTTATCAAGAACTTTGCTTGCTCGAAGCAAGGCTACTCCCCCGCCCACAACGTATCCTTCTTCGACTGCAGCTTTGGTTGCGTTAACGGCGTCGTCTACTCTTTCCTTCTTTTCTTTTAGTTCGATTTCGGTTGCTGCTCCGACGTTGATTACTGCTACTCCGCCTGCAAGTTTAGCTAGTCTTTCTTCCAGCTTTTCTCGGTCAAAATCGCTATCCGTTTTTTCAAGTTCATTCCTGATCTGTTTAATTCTCGCGTCGAGTGCGCTTTTACTGCCTTTGCCGCCAATAATTAAGGTGTTGTCCTTGTCGGAAACTACTCTGTCCGCTCTGCCTAGATCTTCAACTGTAACTGATTCGAGCTTCCTACCCATGTCTTCGGAAATGACTGTTCCGCCGGTTAGAATTGCGATATCTTCGAGCATTTCTTTTCTGCGGTCTCCGAAACCTGGAGCTTTAACCGCGAGAATGTTGAATACGCCGCGAAGTTTATTTACAACTAAGGTTGCGAGTGCTTCACCTTCGACTTCGTCTGCAATGATTACCAGGTTTTTACTTACTTTGACAAAGTTTTCGAGGAACTGAACGAGTTCTTGAAGAGAGGAGATTTTTTGGTCGGTAATTAAAATGTGAGCGTCTTCGACGACTGATTGCATTTTGTCCGGGTCGGTTACAAGGTAAGCAGAAACAAAGCCACGATCGAACTCCATTCCTTCCTTGTATTCAACAGAAAGGCCTAAGCCCTTGCCCTCTTCTACGGTTACAACGCCGTCTGGACCAACTTTCTGCAGAGCTTCTGCAATAAGCTTGCCGATTTCCTGGTCGGCTGCAGAAATTGTAGCTATTTTTTCGATTTCATCTGCAGCTACCTTTTTAGTCATTTTTCGAAGTTCCGCGACTACTGCTTCTGTTGCCTTTTCGACTCCACGTTTAAGAATCATTGGGTTTGCACCAGCTGTAATGTTTTTGAGGCCTTCTTCGACTATTGCTTGAGCGAGAACTGTGGCTGTGGTTGTACCATCTCCGGCAACGTCGGATGTTTTACTGGCTGCTTCTTTAACAAGACTCGCACCCATGTTTTCGAATGGATCTTCGAGTTCAACTTCTTTTGCGACAGTTACGCCGTCGTGGATAACGCTTGGGGCGCCCCACTTTTTGTCGAGTGCGACGTTTCTACCTTTGGGGCCGAGAGTGGTAGCTACTGCGTTTGCGAGCTTATCGACTCCGGATTTTAATTTTGTTCGTGCGTCTTCTGCGTATAAAATTTGCTTCGCCATTTTATTTAGTTTGTAGTTTGTAGGTGGTAGTGGGTAGTTATTTAGTAACTACAGCCATTAAATCCTCAAACTTTATAAGTAACATTTCGCGACCGTCGACTTTAACTTCGTTTCCGCCCCACTTTTTGTAAACGACCCTGTCCCCTACTTTTACCGGGCAAGAAATTGTTTTTCCGTCAGTCACTTCATCTGGACCGCAAGCAACAACTTTACCTTCTTGAGGTTTTTCGTCGGCAGAATCAGGAAGGACAATTCCGGAAGCAGTTTTAGTTTCTTTTGGAGCAGGTTCTATGAGTACGTATCCAGCTAATGGTTTAATCATGACAATCGTTTATCGTTAATTGTTGATCGTAATTGATCAGAGCAGAATTATAAGGATAAATTACAAAAAGCGCAAGCACTATGTGATTGCGATTGCTAATATGATAGCAAAAATTTATGGTTTGTCAACCCCGTCTTCTTCGAGCCCTCTTCCTTGAAGAGCAATCTCGAGAAACAGAGCAGTTCCGGGGCCTATCCTTCCGTTTTTATTTAATGTCGCAAGGTCAAATTTTTCAGAATCGGACAGGATGTAGAAAGGGGTATGGCTGACAGAGAGAAGGGCGTCGAGGGTGATTGTTATATTTCGGCGCTCATTTGGATTTGAGCTTTCTCTAAAATCGTTCCATGATGTCAATTCTTGACCATTGCTGCGTCTGCCGATGAAAAGTTCTGCTGGTGTAACATCAAACGGTTGATCGTGAAGAGCATTGTAAAGTATGCTTGCAAAGGCAAGCCTTTCTGGGGACAAAGTAGCCTTTCTTTCTTTTGGTAAGCGAGGTCTGCGTTCAGCCATGGGCGGAAATTATATTCGAAGAATTTAAAAAAGTCTAATTCTTGCGATAGATTAGATGATTGTTTTATTGACGCTTGCTGACCGCTTCCATGAAGGCCATGTAAAGTGGGTGTGGGTTAAGTGGGCGGGATTTAAGTTCGGGGTGGAATTGCGTGCCGAGGAAGAACGGGTGGTCTTTGAGCTCGAGAGCTTCGACAAGTTTACCGTCTTTTGTGGTTGCCGCGATCTGCAAGCCGTTTTTCTCGAATACTTCTTTATATTTATTATTAAATTCGTATCGGTGACGATGGCGGTCGGAACCTGTAAGCTTTTTGTAGGCTCTCGCGAATTTTGTGCCAGGTTTGGCCTTCCACTCCCAAGCGCCTAGTCTCTGAGTTCCTCCGAGGTCTTGCTTCTCTACTTTGTCTTTTTGCGTTTCCATTACGTGAATGATTGGATGTTTTGTTTTGGGGTTAATCTCTGTTGTGTTGGCGTCTTTGTAGCCGCAAACGTTTCTGGCAAATTCGATAGCGGCAAGCTGCATGCCGTAGCAAAGGCCAAAATAAGGAACGTTGTTTTCGCGCGCGTACTTAATAGATTTAATGATGCCTTCTACCGCCCTTGAGCCATAACCGCCAGGAACTATAATTCCATCAAACCCTTCGAGGATTTTTGTACCCTCTTTTTCTACATCCGCGCTGTCGATCCAGACAATTTTAGGTTTGATGCCGAATTTGGTTGCAGCGTGTTTTATCGATTCGATTACCGAAAGATAAGCGTCTGAAAGCGTGAAGTCGCCGGTTGAGAAGTACTTGCCAACCATAGCGATTTTGGCGGTATTTGGAGCAATTAGCGAATCATTGACCATGACTTTCCAATCTGAAAGGTCTGTTTTTCTCGGCTTGACGAAGAGTTTTTTGAGAATCTTGTCAGAAAGGTTCTGGTTTTCGAAGTTGAGTGGAACCTGATAAATGTTTTCGACGTCTGGAGCTGAAATTATGTCTTCAGGCTGAAGCCCACAAGCAATGGCGATTTTTTCTTTACGCTTTGCATCGACCGCGACGTTTGCGCGAGCAAGGACAAAGTCCGGCTGGATTCCAGCTTGGGCAAGCTGAAGGATCGACATTTGGGCAGGTTTACTCTTCATTTCCCCTATCGATGAAGGAATAGGTAAGTAAGTTAAGTGGATGTGTAGAACATCGCGGGGATATTTAAGTTTCAACAGGCGATTGGCTTCGAGGAACAAAAGGTTTTGGTACTCCCCTACTGTTCCGCCGACTTCGAAGACTACGAACTCGGCGCGATTCCTTTTGGCGCATTTTATTATCCTTTCTATGATTTCTTCCGGAGGATGCTGGAAGAATTCGACGGTTTTGCCGTCGTAGCCGAGCGCGCGTTCGCGGTCGATAATCGACTTGAAGACTTGGCCCGTGGTCATGTAGTTTGTGGCGTTGAGGTCTTGGTCGAGGAATCTTTCGTAATTACCGAGGTCTTGGTCGCATTCCATGCCGTCATCGAGGACGAAGACTTCGCCGTGTTCGATGGGGTTTAGGGTGCCGGCGTCAACGTTGAGGTAAGGGTCGGCTTTCATCGCGGTTGCCGTAAAACCGCGGGATTTAATAAGAAGAGCAATAGAAGAGGTGGCAATCCCCTTCCCTATCCCGGAAATGACACCACCTGAAACGAAAATGAACTTTGTTCTTGTCACGAAAAAACCCTCCTTAGGCTAACTGCTTGGGGAGGGCACGCGCCCTTTTTGATATTTTTAAGGGCCCACCATGATTTTCTCAAAGGGAAGTTGCGCTTGTCAAGCGAGGGTTTTTTGTTTTGTTTACGCATATAGTATAATTTGCAGCATTGTGAGCTGGGAAAAATACAAATTTCGTCCAAGACCGGACCCTAAGGAGTTGAATAGTAATGCTAGACAATTATGTGAAATGCTCCCTCGTGAAATTACTTTGACCGGGGATGATTTCCCTTCCAGTGCGGAGGATCTGATGGAAAGGTTTGAGAGTAATTCGTTTGTAAGTCTGAGGAGGTCAAGGTCGGAAATGAATTGGTTGTTATTAGTGAAACTTTGGAGTTTATTAAACCATTCTTCTGGGACGTATAGTTTTAAAACCTTTATTTTGAGAGAATTTTCAGACGCTTCAATAAGCGGCGTGAGAAAAAATGATGGAGTTAGGGGAAGAATTTCTTGGGTTTTTGACGATGAAGATGGGGGTATTTTTGACCATGAAAAAGTAGAGACGCTAGAGAAGAGAGCTTATGGGCAGGTATCTGAATACTCCCCTGTCACGAGGGGGCTTTTTGATTCAATAAATGATGTGCTTGTTAGTCGTGGCCTACAATCTCAAACAATGGGGAGTCCTAGTGATAATGAGGATATTCGACTATTTTTGGATCAATGGAGGGGTGAATTTGTACAACGGTATGGTGAGGAAATCTAGATCTCATTCACGGCAACTTTCTTAACCTTTTTTCGTATTCTGTGATAACCCACGATTGAGTGTCTTTAGGATGAAAAAACAGTTGTTTGTCCCCTATCTTTTCGGTCGAAATTTTTTCCTTCATGTACCATAATTGAAACTTCTTGAGTAAAATTTCGACTAGTGTTGAGTGATATACAGTGCCATGCGGTCCTCGTCCTTCGGACTGCGGGCCTAGAGTGTTGAGTGATGAGTCTTTTTTGGCTGCTCCCCTACTTTGATGATTTTCCATTTTCCATTTTCCACTTTCCATCTCTTGAGGTCTCCAATTTGGCATATATTTGTATATCCATTGATTACTGTTGATAAATCTACTATAGGTTTCATTTCTATCCCATAGTGGTTTCATTTGGCAAATTTCGTGAGCGATGTAGATATTTTGATCTTTTATCGTGAGGCTCGACTCGTCTATAAAAATATTCAGGCATGCTTTGTTTGAAGTTTTAGGGGACTGAGGGTTTCTTTTTACGTTGAAAAGTAGGGTATTTGCCAGAAAGCGGGTAGTCCATAGCGTACCTTTTTTTGAAACTAAAACAAGATCGATATCGTCATCTTTTTGTGAATTTCGCATGGAAAGAGCGCCGGAAAGGGCAACGAGTTTGAGGAAGGGGATGGTTTTGAGGATTTTGGCATAAAGGAGGGCTCTTTTGTATTTAGCCTCGGAGTGTTTGGTCCTTTGGATTCGCGTTTTTATGATTTTGCTCCTCTTGGGTAGGGAATAGTAGCTTTTTCCGTGAAATATCTTTTTGTTTCTATTCAGGTTCGCCAGCTCTTTTTCGACTGACCCCAGAGACGACTTCTTCTCTATTAAATAGCGGTAAATTTCATCTTGAGGGAGAGGGTAGTCGAAGAGGTCGTGGTAAGCTAAAGTAGCAATTATAGATTCTCCCAAATTTAAGGTATTTAGCTTGCGGCCCTCACTTCGTTGCGGGCCTAAGGCAAGCGTCGCAATTATTGCAGATTTAAGCGTCATTTTCTTAGAAAACTATATATCAGAAAGTGGGAAGTGTAAACAAAAAATTACTTTGCTGGTGCCGGCGCGGTGAATCTTGCCAGAATTGTTGCGACGTTGTTAGCCGTAGATTCTAAGGCCAGGTTGGCGGGGGAGCCAGCAAGGCTTCGGTTAATAGCATCTTCGTAAGCTTTGATTATTTGATCGTTGAGGCCATTATCGAATGTACGTGACGCTATTGGGGCGGATCTTGCGTATGGAGCTTGAGCAACGTATGCACCCGCAAATGGGTCGGCGGCGATTTTGGCGGCTAGTGAGATTTTAGAATAAGGCTCTCCTAAGAATCTTCCTTGAGTGCTGGCTGCCTGAGAATAGAGTTTTATTTGAGTTTCGTCTTGTTGCAGATATTTAACGAATTCCCAGGCTGCTTCTTTTTTGGTGCTTTTTGCGGAAACTCCTTCGGCCCAATAGCTAGCCCAAGTAACCCATGTATTTTTATTTGCTTCAAGTTGAGGAACAGCTGTGACCTTGAATTTAAGAGTTGGATTCGCGTTTTTGATTTCTATTGCTCTCCAACTAGGACCAAAGTACATGGCTAGATTTCCGCCTGTAAATGCAACCGTCGAGGCTGGCATTGTTTCGTCCCAAATACGGTTCTGCCCTTGAGCGAAGCGGGTGTAGTATTCCAGAGCATCGGCTGTTCGTTTGTCTTTGGGTGATTTGGGATCGCCGCCGTTTTGAAGAATCATTAAACCGAGAATGTCAGAAAAATGGTCTATATTACTTGCTGTGCCAATACCTCCGCCTGCTGTCTGAATGTTTCCGGCTGTGTCTTTGACCGTTAATTTGGCGGCAATTTGGGCAAATTCACTCCATGTTTTTGGTGGAGCGGTAATGCCTGCTGCAAGGAGGATATCTTCGTTGTAAAAAAGCGCGAGGCCATCAATTTCAAGAGGTACTCCAACGTATTTACCCGATTGTTTAAGGTCACTGGAAACAACGGGGTAGAAGTTTTTGGCGAATTCTGAGTTCGAGACTACGCTCGATGGCACCGGATCAAGTTCTTCTTTGAGCATGGGAGTCCAAGTGTTATGAAACCTAAATACGTCGGGGCCTTTGCCTGCTTGTATTTGGCTCTCGAGAGTTTCCCTATATTGCTGAGGGGTTCTTTTTTTATAGGTGATTGTGACGTTGGGTTTGATTTTTTGATAATCTTTTATCACCGCGTCCATGACTGTAGGTGACTCCCACAGTCCCCAGTATTCGATTTCTACAGGTCCCTGGCTTTTTTTACCAAAGGGAAGGTATGAGCACGCGGAGAGGGTGATACTTATTATAATAAGAAAGGCGAAAACTGTAAGTAATTTTGGCAGCTTCGAAAATTTCGATTTGGGCATGTGGTTAATTGGACTTTTGTGGCTCTTTTCTATGATATCATAATGCGTACAAATGGCTACTAAAATCAAGAGATGAATATTGATTTAAGACAAGATAAGATTAGATTCTTTCTGATTTTGACTGTTGCTCTTATTCTTTTGGGCGTTTTTGTTTATTCTTTTTGGCGTGACCGCGTACTGTTTAACACTTATTTTGCTGGAGAAAACGTGTCAAATAAAACGAGGGTGGAGATTGAAGACTCGATCGAGTCTAGACTGTCTGGCTTTAAGAATAAGCCTGTTTCTTTTAAGATCGAGGATAGCAATCGTGTCGTTGATCTTACTTGGGAAGAAATAGGTGTTACTTTTGACTACGATAAGACGACTTTTGAAGCGGTTGCTGCTGGTAAACCGAAAGGACTTGACGATTTGTTTGAGTCACTGCTATTTTTATTCACAAAAAAAGATGTTGCTCCATCGTTTGAAGTCGATTTTGACAAGTTGACCCAACTTGAATCTCGGCTTAAGAGTGATGCTGGAGCGGATTTGGCATTAAGGGAAGTTAGTAACGCAACAATTGTTCCAGGGCAAAAGGGATCTGTTGTCAAAAACGGAGAAGGGGGAAGGACCATCGATTCGTCGAAACTAAATCGCGACTTGGCTATGGCGCTTAATTCTTTGGATCCCGACCCAATAGAGGTTGTGATTATTACTACTGAGCCTAAGGTTGATTTTGAGGGAGCGCAGAAAGCCCTATCTAAGGTTAATGCCCTTTCCGGTCAAAGGATTACTCTTAAATTTCAGGCGGACTTGTGGACGCTATCTGGTTCAAACTTCATTAATATTCTCGAGTTTGGACCTAGTGGTCAGGAAGGCGGACGTTTCGCCGGAATGAACTTGGGGCAAGAAGTAACAATTGTGGATTTGGCGATTGGAAGTATAGGGAAAAGAGAATTAGATGTGGGGGTTAATCAGGAGCAGCTCGACAAGTTTGTTGGTGGTATTGCGTCATCTGTTAACAAAGAAACGGTCGACGCAACACTTTCTTTCGATGGGGAGAGGGTTCAAAACTTCATACCAGCGCAGGATGGTCAAGCACTTGACGAGGTGGAGACCAAACGTCTTCTGCTAAGTCATGTTTCCACACAAAGCAATGTAACTGACAAGGAAATCGTAATTGATTTGCCGGTTCTTGTTACGCGAGCAAAAATCGCTAGCGATGAAATAAACACGCTGGGAATTAAAGAATTGGTCGGAAGGGGCGTTTCTTACTATTCAGGATCGATTGCAAATAGAATTTATAATTTGAGCTTGGGAGCATCGAGAGCAAGCGGGACGATAGTAAAACCTGGTGAGAGTTTTTCTTTCAACAAGGCAGTGGGTGAGGTTTCCGGAGCAACAGGATACAAACCTGCTTACGTGATCTCTGGAGGAAGAACTGTGCTGGACGACGGAGGCGGAATTTGCCAGGTATCAACGACTATTTTTAGAGCTGCCCTAAACTCTGGACTTCCAATCACTGCGAGGACGGCACACGCCTACAGGGTTGGTTACTATGAACAAAGAGGGTTTAAGCCTGGACTGGATGCTACTGTTTGGTCTCCGGCTGTTGATCTAATTTTCAAAAATGACACGAAGCATCATATTTTGGTACAAGCGATTGTGGACCCTTCTAACGCCAGACTTCAGGTTGATATATATGGAACAAGTGACGGCAGAACCGTGGAATTAGGAGAGCCGGTGGTTACAAATATTAGGCCAGCACCAGAGCCTAAATATCAAGATGACCCAAGTTTACTGAAGGGCACGGTGAAACAAGTGGATTTCGCGGCCCCTGGGGCTAACTCTGTTTTTACCAGAAAAGTGTTTCGAGGGGGAGAAACAATTACAGATGAATCCTTTAAATCTAACTATCGTCCATGGCAAGCGGTATACTTAGTAGGAACAGGAACTTAAGCATGCTTAAGTAATTTCAAACAATTACCAATGTCAAATTTCAAATTCAAATGGCTATGAAAAATTGAAAAGAAACATGAAGTAGTTTATGAAGAAGGATTTATCGATTATTTTCGGATTATTTTTGCTTGTGATAGGTTTACTCGTTTTCGGCCAAGGTTTTACTACCACGACTTTTCTTAAGCCTGCCCGTGATACTGGTTCCCAAAACGGCCCGAAGGAAAGTGCGCAAGTTACTATCAAGACGCTCTCTGTGAATGCAAAGATAGCAGCAGATGAAGAAAGCCGAAAGAATGGGTTGAGCAAACGGGATTCTTTGCCGCTAAACGAGGGCTTGTTGTTTGTTTTCCCTGAAAAAGGCAACTTCACATTCTGGATGAAAGACATGAAATTTGCGATAGACATAATTTGGCTGGACGAAAATAAGAGAGTGGTTCATATAGTTCATAATGCTCCTCCGGAGCCTGACAGCAGTGACCGCGAGTTGACTAAGTATAGCCCACCGACGCCCGCTGTTTACGTTCTGGAAGTAAATGCCGGTCTTGCCAATCTTAATGGCGTGCAAATAGACGACCAGGCAAACTTCGAACTATAACTCTTAAGTGATAGAATTCCCTCATGAACATTTTAGGCGTTGAAACGACCCGTTCGATTAAACTCAGGGTTGTTTCTTAACTATGTTAATACTTGGAATATCAGCAGTTCGCCATTCTGGCGCTCCTCTGATATTCCTCAAACAAAATTTATATAAAATAATATGAATGTTCTCGGAATCGAAACAACTTGCGATGAAACAAGTGCTTCTGTCGTTTCGAATGGAACAAGAATAATTACGAATGTCGTATCTACCTCGCTTGAACTCCAGAGCAAATATGGCGGTATCGTTCCGGAAGTAGCCGCGAGAGAACAGGTTAAGTTGATTGTGCCCGTTATCGATGAGGCTGTAGGGGAAAATAAGGTTGATGCAGTTGCTGTTGCGTACGGACCGGGACTTGCAGGGTCACTTCTAGTCGGTGTAGAAGCAGCGAAGACTTTATCTTTAGCCTGGAACGTTCCGCTTATTCGTGTAAATCATCTTTTTGGTCACATATACGCGAATTGGGTCGGTGAAAACGTTCCGAAATTTCCGCTAATAGCGCTTATTGTTTCCGGAGGTCACACGGATTTGCTTTTGATGAAGGGTCATGGAAAGTTTAAGTGGCTTGGGGGAACAAGAGATGACGCAGCAGGTGAAGCATTTGATAAGATCTCACGGCTTTTGGGGCTTGGGTACCCGGGTGGGCCGGGGATTGAGAAAGAAGCTGCAAAATGGAAGGGCAAAACTTCTCTAAAATTCCCCAGACCTTTAAAAAACAGTGGTGATTTTGACTTTTCTTTTTCGGGTTTAAAAACGGCTGTTGCTTATTTAGTAGAAAAGAGTGGTAAGGACGCCAGTAAAGCTCCAATTACTTTTGAAGCTCAGGAGGCGATTGTCGATGTTTTAACTACAAAGGCAGTTTTAGCTGCGAGGAAATTTAAGGTAAAGAATATAGTTGTAGGCGGGGGAGTTAGCGCAAATTTCAGACTTAGGGATGTGATGAAAAGGGCCGGGGAAAAAGAAGGCCTTCGGTTTTATTTCCCGGAGAAGAGACTCTCAACAGACAACGGAGCAATGATCGCGTCCGCGGCGTATTATAATCAGGAAAAAATTGATCCTCTTAAGCTTACTGCCAGACCTGATCTTTACTTCGACTAAACTTTACCCGAAAGAAAGTTTCTGAAGTTCGAGGTAATACTTCTAAATCTTGTGAGATAACAAAATTGCGAAAAAAAACTTTTTATCCGCAACTTCTATCGGGGTTTACAAAACTTCTATTATAGGTTAAAATAGACAAAATTTACCGATGGCAGAGGCCTCGGTTTTTTGGTGGAAAAATGATAGACAGATCTGAAAACAGAGTTAATTTATTTGTCGAGGCCAGGGGTACGCTTGAGCGATTAAAGCAGACCGCAGAGGTAATTTTTATTGCTGCGAACTCAGGTATTTCGAGACGACGTGTCTATACCAGCGAGATGAGGAGAGTAATTCTGGAAAGGGACTTTCTAATTCGCGACTTGGTTCAGGCTCTTGGAGGAGATTATTCTCCTAGAACTAAGAAGCTCGAGGCAATGTTTGATGATGAGGGACGCTCAACATGCATTCCGCACGACGAAGCCGAGGCGTTTTTCGCGGAACTGAAAATTTCTGATGAAGAAAAGGTACTAAGCCAAACATCTTTTGATTTTCGAACGCTTGGTCATCCACAGCAGCTTTATACATAAGTAAAATGGAAAGAATTCACCCGGATGTTAAAAAGACAATAGCTGAAAAAATTTATGATAACTATGCTGGCATAAATTTTTATAACTTTCAAAGACAACTCGGCTGGGTTAAAGAAGAAGAACACGACCGCGGCATCGGAAAGCTGAATGGTGAGCGAGATCGGGTTGTTCGTCAATTTGCAGAGTATGTAAATGAGACCTGCCACCCTGGAATAGAAAGTGCAACTAGAGTCCTAAGTGAACTCCGCGAGGGCTGCATTACTGAAGAGTCCGTTTTGGAGTTCTTTGTCGACACTGGAGTCATGGATAGTTTGGCAAGAATCGCTCCCGAAAAATAGGTTTTTATTTTCATTAAAATTCTTTTGTCTCACGTGGTACTTTGACTTGTTGACTGAGTTATCAACAGGACTCAGATTTTGGAACTTTTTACACGTGGGAGAAAAAGGGTAAAATGTTAGTGCTCACGTGAAAGACGAAATGATTACACAAAAACCACAGACGGAAAATTCGGAAAAAAATCTTTACGATTTTTGGCAGAAGGAAAATTTATTTGCCGCTGATCCGTCGTCTTCTAAGAAACCGTATTCTCTTTTAATACCTCCGCCAAACTTAACCGGTGAACTTCACTTAGGACATGCGATGCAACATTCTATTCTCGATGCACTTGCTCGTTTCAAAAGATTGCAGGGTTTTGACGTTTTGTTGTTGCCGGGAGTGGACCATGCTGGTATTCAATTCGAAACAACCTTCGATAAAAAACTTGCCAAAGATGGTTTGTCTAAACAAAAGCTTGGTCGGGAAGAGTGGATGAAAAAAGCTTGGGAATTTAAAGAGGAAATTTACAAAGCGGTCTCTTCTAGCTGGCGCTTAATGGGTCTGTCTGCGGATTGGAATAGAGAGGTTTTCACACTAGACCCGGGTCCACAAAAAGCTGTCTTTGAAGAATTCAAAACCTACTTTGACCGCGGTCTGATTTACAAAGGTCCTTACATTGTTCAATGGTGTCCTAAAGACAAGACTGCGATTGAAGATGTTGAGATGGACTACGAAGAGAGGAAAGAGAATCTTTATTACATCAAATATAAATTAGTTGGAGAGAAAGACAAAAACATAACGATCGCGACTGTTAGACCGGAGACGATGTTTGCGGATGTCGCTGTTGCTGTTAATCCAAAAGATAAAAGATACAAAGATCTAATAGGCAAAAAGGTTCTGGTCCCTTTTGTTAATCGTGAGGTTCCAATTGTTGCTGATGATGGCATAGACATTAAATTTGGTAGCGGGGCTCTCAAGGTGGACCCAGCGCATTCAATAACAGATTACGAAATTGGAATGAAACATGATCTGGAAGTTATATCCGTTATCAGAAAGGACGGAAAACTTAATGAGAATGCAGGAAAGTTCGCGGGGCAAAATGCCCAGGAGGTCAGGAGAGTGATTGTCGAAGAGTTAGAAAAGAAGGGGGCGTTCGAAAGGATTGAGGAAATCGTTCATTCTGTGCCGGTTTGTGAAAGATGCAGAACGACCATAGAGCCTTTAATTTCGGAGGAATGGTTTTTGAAGGTTGACGATCTAGCAAAAGGTGCTATAGAGGCGATCAAAAATGGCGAGATTAAATTCTTGCCGAAAAACTACGAAAAGATCTTGACAGACTGGTTGGAGAATATCCATGATTGGTGCATTTCAAGATCTCTTTGGTGGGGACACAGGATTCCTGTCTGGTACAAAGATGGAGAGCAAAAGGTTTCTTTGCATTCACCGGGTGAAGGCTGGAAGCAGGACGAGCAAGTTTTGGACACTTGGTTTTCTTCTGGTCTTTGGCCGATGTCGACTCTCGGCTGGCCTGACAAAACAAAGGAGTTCGAGAGGTATTTTCCTTGGGATTTTGAAATTTCGGCGCCAGAGATCAAATATCTTTGGATCGCCAGAATGATAATGATTTCTAAATACTTTACGGGAAAATCTCCGTTTAAAACTATGTTCTTCCATGGCATGTTGAGAGACCTGGAAGGCAGAAAGTTTTCAAAATCGCTTGGAAATGGGATAGAGCCGACATATTTGATTGATAATTGGGGAGTGGACGCGACAAGGATGGCGCTCTACACGTACAGCGTCCCAGGAAGAGACGGAAGAGTTTCCAAACAGATAACGGATGAGCGCGGGAAAAATTTCAGGAATTATGCGACAAAAATCAGAAACATTGCAAGATTTATTTTGGAGCTTAAGCCGGAGGGTACCAGCGATAAACTTTCCTTTAGCCATGCCGATGATAAACATATAAAGAAAATGTTTGATGAAGCTTTAAAGAAGTTGACGAGTCATTTGGAAAGGGCTGAGCTGCATTTGGCGGTTGATGTTCTTTACAACTTTGTCTGGCATGATTTTGCCGATGTTTATATCGAAAAGACTAAAAATAGAAGGGTAGAGTCGCAACCTGTTTTGGAGTATATTCTGAGAAGCTCGGTTATAGTCCTGCATCCGTTCATGCCTTTCGTTACCGAAGAGATATATCAAAAGTTCGAAAATAAGAAAAAATCTATAATGCTCGAGGAATGGCCAAAGTAGTTTCCCCGCATATTTTCCGCATTATTTCCCGCATATTTTTAGTACTTTTGCTTCTGGTGTTGTTTTTCATCGTATTTCTATTGCCAAATATCAAAGTTTTTGACTCAACTGAAAAAGTACAAGGGGGCAGTATTACAGATGAGGATAGGGAGTATTTAAACGGTGAAATTGAGAAAACTTTGGATATTGTTAGCGCACGACCCGATTATTCTCAGGCTTGGCTACGGTTGTCAGTGTTGTACGAGCGAGTGGGGGACATGGATTCTTCAAAAAGGGCGCTTGATGAGTCTAAGAGGTTAAATCCTGACCTTTAGGTTTGAGGTGGTTTTTCTACAAATTTAAATTTCATTTTTAATATTCCTGCTTCGGAAATAACTAGGTCTGGTCCTTGCCACACAAATGTTAAATTTGGTCCAAAAACATACATTAACTCTTGGTTGAGCTGGGGGGTAAGAGTGTACGAAAAAGACGTCCCGTAGAATTCACCATCCCACATTTTTGAAGCAGTAGAATACGCCTGCTCCAGGCTCAATGTGGCATCACTATTTGGTTTTTCAAATTTATTTATAGATTCTTCAACATTGAAATTTTCATCATAAGGCACGAAGCCAAAGACTGGTTCTTCAAGCAGGAGTTGTTCTCTTTCAGTCTTAGTAAGTAAAATTGCGCTATTGGAAGCTTTCATGCCAAGGAATGTCAAGCCCGTCTTCGAGTCTTGATAGATCCTGAGCTCATTCACTCCGATGTCGGTTGTCGAATTTTGCTTTACATTAACTTTAATCACTTTATCTGGAGGAATTTTGACCTCGGGTATTTGAGGAATAGTTTCTTTTAACTGTGGTGTTGGGTTTGGAGTTAAAACTGGCCTAACTATCGGCGTTATAGTTACGTCTGGTTGCTGATTTTCAGCACATGAGATGGCAGAGATTCCGAGCACTCCCACGAGGAGAGATTTTCTAAGGAAGTTTCTTTCAGACATAAGAGGATAATTATTCTTTTGCTTCTTCTGGAGGTTTATCTTCTTTGCCGCCGCCTTGATCTTTTTGTTCTCCTTCAGGTTTTTTCTCGCCTTCACCTTCGGTTCCAGCTTCTGCGCCTTCCACAGGAGCTTCGGCGGCGGCTTCTGCCTCGACTTCAGCTTGTTCGGCTTCGATTTCTGCCTCGACTTCTTCCATTTCTTTAGTTACAAGTTCACCAATTTGGGCAACAACGAGCTCTTCGTCTGACATAACTTCGACCTTGTCTCGGTCTATTGGAAGATCTTTAATCTTAATTTCGTCCCCAATTGCGGCAAGCCTAGAAACATCTACTTCGAGGTTCTCCGGAATATCTGTCGGAAGAGCTTCAACTTCTATTTCGGAAACTGGAGTCAGAAGAAGACCAACTTTCTTTTCCTCTGCGGGAGCTTCACCTACAATTTCAAGAGGGACGTTGACGTTTACCTTTTCCGTCAGATTTACTTGGTAAAAATCGATGTGCAGAGGGTCATCTGTCATCGGGTGAACTTGAATGGCGCGAACCATAACTGGTCTTTTGTCTTTGTCTATTGAAAGGTCGATTATCCCGGTTTCACCAGCTTTTTCGAAAACTTTTTTAAAGTCCTCCGCGTTGACTTGAACGTGTATTGTTTCTATTTTGTGACCAAAAACATGAGCAGGGATGACGCCTTCCTTACGGAGGGTTTTAACTTTTTTGCCGAGCACTGTTCTTGGTTGTGCGGAAAGCGGGATTTGCTCCATAGCGGAAATGGTAGCAGAAATCGGTAAGCTTGGTCAATTATTGTTGGATCTGGGGAGAAATAAGCTCTGTCATTTTTCTCCGATCTCTACTTTAAACTCGCGGTCCCTTGAAAGGTCGGTTGTGATTTGCGCATTTTGCGATTTTGAGTAAGTTTCATCCCCGTTTATAGATTTAAGAATTAAGTACCCTGGAAGATTGAGTTTAAACTCGAGTGGATCTTTTTCGGTGCCCGGTTGTTTTTGAATATAGAGAGAATAAACCGGTGCAGATTCGAGTTTTATGTTTTTCGGAACGTGATAGGTGAAGATGATTTCTTTTTCGGATTTTATGGGGACTTCGACAAATGTCGAAAAAACTGTGTAGTTTCCGGTTGAGGTTGTATTTACCTCGGAAGTACGCGTTTGGCCTGCATCTTTAAACTCATTGAGCCCGGCTGAAAACGGAACTACGACTCTTAGAAAGTTCGTGTATCTGCCTGCAGGCCATGTTTCTGCTGGGCTGTTGTTTTTGTAATTAATCTTTAACTTACCAACTAAGTCGGCGTCTTTGCCGATTGTCATTTCGTATGAAACTTTCCTTTCTATAAATCTATTTACTTTGTTTGCTCCTAAGTTTGCTTCCGAAAGTGCCAAGAAATCACGAGTTTGACCAGAAGTGTCGGCTGGATTATAGGTGAGCGGGGGAAGAGGATTATTCCATCCTTTGGTTTTAACAAAGGTTGAGAGTGTTGGGCTATCAAATGAAAGCATTAAGTGTTTTTCCGAAAGTGCTTCTGAGGTCGCTTCTACTAGCGCGAGCCAAGGACTCGTGTTTTCTTGATTATTTGCTGCCTCAGTTTTGATGCTGCCCAGAGTTTTGTCGATGAGTGTCCTGGTCAAAGAGCCGAAGAAATCGCGTTTTTGAGTTGAACCTGGAAAGAACCCTACTTCACTATGGTATTCTCCTCTTTCGAAGAGATTATCTGCGCTGATCTCTTCGTTGTAATCTGTAAGCTTGACCGGCCCCATTTTTGAAAGAATATTTTGAACGTAAGTTAGATCTATCGCTATGACACCATCAACGTCTTTGCCCGTTTCTTTTTTAAAAAAATCTCGAGCGGTTTTTGCGTTAACTTCAAAATCTACGGTCCAGTTTGAATCTCTTAGATAAAGATTTTGCGTACCAAGTTTTTCTGTGAGTTCTGGCGGGGGTTTTATTGATTCTTTTAACTGACCGTCTATCGTGTAGACGTCTTCGACTGAAATGTTTTTTAATTGGCCGCCGTCAAATTCGACCTGTGCGACGTTTCCGATAAACCCCCCGCCCGGCCGAAGTTCGGTATTATTCTGAATTAAAACGAGGTAGGTTTTTTTAGCACCATTTCCTGTCAGCTCTTCCATCAGAAGTGTCATCTCGAGGGCTGAATTGGAAATTGCATTTAATTTTTGGGCGTTTTGTTGGGATATTGAAAGAGTACCCTTGAAGGGTAGGCTTTTGGAGTTTTCCAGCAGGTTTTTGGCGCGTGAAGATTCTATGTAAGCCTTTCTAAAATTAGCCGTTGGTGTCTCGACGTCAAAGTCGCCTTTTTGTGTGTCGCTCGAGATTATTGTTTGTAAGTTTTTTTGCAGAGACTGGCTGCCTTCTGTAAACGAGAGCGTTGCCGCTGATGCGTAATGCGCAGCCTCTAGAGAATTATTGATGCTGTCTATCTGGTTTGGAAGAATAAAGGAAAATGGGTAGGTAGCGGCTTTGACCAGGTTGCGAGCTGAAGCAAATGAATTTTTAGCTCGCGTTGCATTTTCTTTGGCCTCTTGAAAGTTTCCTGCAGTCAGGTTCGTTCTTGCTCCTTTAAGACCACTGGCCCCAAAAAACAGATCCAGGCTCATTTTTGCGAAAAATAGAGTAATTAAAATTAGCGCAATAAAAAGAGGTCTTTTGCGAAAAGATTTGTAAGAGGCGAAGCTTGGTCTTGGTACATGGGCCTTAATTCTTTTGTGCTTTTCTTCCTTTTCTCTGACTACTTCGTCTTGTTTGTCTGTGTACGTGGGTTGGGGTTTGTTTTCGGGCTTGGGTTCCTGAACATGCACTTCTTCTTTGTCAACGAAATAATCGATTGTGTTCTTGAGACCTTCTTGTAGTTTGACCTTGGGATTTACGTGGTCAGCATGCTCTCTTGCTATGATTTCCGGCTCGTGGACTCCATGACCTTCGGGGCCGGAAAAATAAAGTCCAATTTCTTTTCCGGTTGTAACTCTCATTACGTTTTGAATTTCATAAGCGGTAGAGAGCGACGTTTTTGCGCCTTCAGAAAGGAGGAAGTGGACTTTTTTTGAATTTTCTGAAAATGCAATTTTGATTACCGCATAAATTACGTCTGTTATGTAAGCGGGGTAGACCTGACGCAGCCCTTCATTGTCGAGAATAATCTTGTCGCTTTTTATCGCCTGAAAGATTAATTTGGACAGCTCGTTATTTTCGTGATCCGGCATCTCGGGGCCATAAAGATCGCCCAAGAGAAGCAGATTTACCCTTTTTTTGAGATCTTCCTGGTGATTGCGATCGCTGGCACTTCTTAAGATTAAATGATCAAGAAAATCAGGGCTCGTTCTTACTGGGGAAACTACAAAGACACCAGAACTATCCCTTTGTGAAAGATGGATTATGTTCGCGGTTTGAGGAGAAATGTGAGGAATGTGAGACGGCGCGACCTTAGCTGTATTTAAAACTGAAAGATCGAAAATTACGTTAAATGGAGGCAAATAATCAGGTAAGGGTTGGCCTAGATCAATTTCGAGGAGCGTGAAATCATGGTTTGCCAAAACAGCGTGGGGAAGATGAGAGGAGCCTACGCCGTAGACGACGCAATTTTGTGCAAGAAGGGATTTGGCGAGTTCGGTTCCCAAAAACGAGCCGACTTCTGTTATTAAGACATGAATTTTCTTTGTGTGGTGGGCAGGTTCCATTTTGGTTTAAATTCTAAATCACAAGCACCAAATTACAAACGGTTAAAGTAATTTTCAATTTCTAATTTCTAATTAAGAATTTAAAATTTATTTGTTTGGTATTAGTAATTTGCGATTTGGTCATTTGTTTACACCTTAAAGTAAGTTTTTAAACTAATTGCAAAAATCGCCATTGCGGCACCTGCTAGTAGTCCTGCTGTAACGAAGACTATTTTGTTTGCTTTTGTGAAAGCGGGTTCTGGCGCAGTGCCTAGGGGTTGCAAAGTTGATTTTTGGTTTGAAACTTCTAAGGCTGCGACTTTGGTATTGTACGAATCCTGGATTTTTTGCATCAGAGATGTGCTAGCTTCTTTGCTTTTGGAAAATGTGGTTATTTGCAACACTTGAGGCGCTAACTTTTTAACACTGATCGACTCGCCACTATTCATAACTTCGGTTTTAAAATCCGCACTTTCTATTATGGCTTGGGCTGTATCTGTAAAGTTGCGTGTTTTTTCCTGAACGAAAAATGCTTCTGTATTGTTTGCTTCGACGCCCGGTTTGATGAAAAAAGTTTTACTGTATTTATACCCGGAAGGGATTTTGACAGTGACAAGAATTGCGATCACTGCTCCAAAAAGCATGAGGATTAAAACGAAGGTTGCGTTTTTTCTAAGGATTTTTAAGTAATCTTTAAGTTCCATTACAAATTGTTAATTGTTGATTGTTTATTGGGCATCGAGTGCGATATTTACTTGTGTGTCTGCTTCTTTGTTTTTTTCTCTTGGAATGTGTATGTAATTAACTTTTCCGAAGCTTGCTTCAAGACCTCTCACTTCTAGAACAAGCTCGCGAATTTTTGCGTTTTTTATCTTGTAAAGACCTGAGAGCTGATAAACAACGAGTTGAGAATCCAAAAAAACATTAAGGTCTTTCCCTTCGAATTCTTTTTTTGCCCACCCAAGAGCCTTGATGAGGGCAGTATACTCGGCAAAATTATTGGTTGCAATTCCAAGATATCCGCCTTCTTTCTTGACCGTTTTATCGTCGACTTTGACGACGAACCCGTAAGCTGCAGGACCAGGATTTCCTCGTGCACCTCCATCTGTAAAAATTTTTATCACTTTTTACCTACTTTCAAGGCAAGTAGGGAGAGCGCGAGAACTAAGGCTTCGGAAATTACGGTAACGGTGCTTGCGGCAATGAAGCCGTATTTTGGGATGAAAATCAGATTGGCTGCTACGTTGAATACTGCGCCTAATGCATAAACTGCAATGAGGTACTTCTGTTTGTTGTGGATTATTAACACATGCCAGACGAGTGCCGAGAGGAAAAAGAAAGGCATGCCAAGGGCAAGAATTTGGAGGGATATTTTAGACTGAGCAAATTCTTCACCGAAAAGCGTTGGAATAAAAAGCGACACGGCCATCAAAGAAACTCCAAGAAGTATTGAAAATCCTACGAGAGAGATAGACCAGAATCTTATTTGTTTTTTAAACTCGGCTAAATTTTCTTTGAATACTTTCTGCAACAGGGGATAGAGCGCATTTGCAAAGAATATCGGCACTGCAAGAGCTGCTTGGAAAAACTGGTAAGCAAGGCCATAAATACCGACTTCTACAGTTGTTCTTGTTGTGGAAAGGATAAGAACGTCTACGCGGAAGTAGATAAGATTGAGAAGCAATGCGAGGCCCACCGGCCAAGATGATAAAAGAAGAGACTTGGAGTTTTCCATGTCGAAAATAGGTGCTAGTGACTGGTTGAATTTTTTTGCAATGAGAATAAATGACACTAAGGTGTAAACTGCGCTTCCTAGAATGAAAAGGACAACAAATGGCATCAGCGAATTTGAAAGCGAGGAAAGCAAGAAGACCCCAACTAACGTCGCTAATGATCCGACGACGGTTGCGATTGCCGAAAGGTCGTAGCGCAGGTGTTTTTGGAAAAGGGCATTTGCGGTCGTGAAGAGGGCCTGTGTGATTATAGTTAGCGAAGCGACTGAGATCCCTAACTTTACGAGCGGGCTGAATCCCGTTGAGGTGTTGTGGTCGTATGGAAGAAAAAAGGTGACCAAAATAGCAATGAGCGCTAGGGCAATTGAGAGCAATATCCTTAAGCCGATTAGGGCTCTAAACAGTCTGCTTTCGTCTGGTGCTGCTGCGTCTTTTACAAAGAAAGCATTTAACCCGAAATCAGCAAGAGTGTAAAAATATCCGACAAAAACGAAAATTTTAGTGAATTCTCCGTAGCCTCGAGCGCCGAGAGTTCTGGCGATTATTAAGGTGACGATGAGTGTCGTTGTCGCAGAAACTCCCTTGGCAATTACTTGCGCGCCAGTATTGTAAATGACTTTTTTGAACACGAGAATATTTTACATTGAAAGCTAGCTAAATTGTTAGATTGGGGAGTGTTATTTTTCCTGACTGACGATGTAGGCTGCTGCAAACCAAAACATCAGGCGGCCTTGTTGAAGCGTCCACAGGAAATGATCTGTTGTTGAAAAGATAAGGATCGCCGCAAAAAGCGCAAGTTTAATTTTGTCGTTTATGCTCTTCGAAATAACCAGTAGTAGCGTCGCGAAGAGTAAGAGCCCGACGATTCCGTTTTCGGCGAGTATTAACAAGAAAACATTATGAGCGGGTTGGAGAAGTCTGGTTTCTGAAAGCGCGAATAGGTTTAGTCTGGAGAGCTCGAGAATAAAATTGTTGCTTCCAACGCCAAAAAGTGGATTTAAAAGCGTGATGTTGAGAGCGGCTTGAGCAAGAGTAAGCCTTTCGGCGATTGGCGCGACGTCGAGGCTTTGCGAAATTATGAGAGTGGTTCCTGCGATGATCGCAATCAGGAGTAAGAGTGTCGTGAATTTAAATTTGTTGGCGATAATTACCAGCCCTACTATAGACGCAATAATTGCGGTTCTTGAAAAGGTTAGGGTAAGTGCGAGTGTTGATATTACTAGGGGA
Organism: Candidatus Curtissbacteria bacterium; assembly: GCA_024654445.1. Classification (NCBI taxonomy): domain Bacteria; phylum Candidatus Curtissiibacteriota; species Candidatus Curtissbacteria bacterium. The sequence goes on from JANLHP010000017.1 coordinate 196,272, forward strand.
AGCAAATTGGCGGTTTTTCTTCTGAACTGCGATCCTATTAGGAGGATCAATGAAAAGGAGAGATAAGCTCCTGCGACGTTGGGGTGAGGAAAAGTTCCGTAAGGCCTCAAAAGTTGGTTGCCTAAGAACTGTAGATGGGCAATAAGGGGTGTTGTCGAATCGAATGCTCTTTCCCCTAATATCCACAGACCAAGGGACTTTTGGAGTGCGAATTGAGCGAATATTACTAAGGATTCCACCGCTGAGGTTACCGTAATAACAAGCAGAGCCATTTCCCTAATTTTCTTTTTGGAAAGAGAGTGCGCAGCAAATATTGCAAACATGCTAAAGGTTAAGGTTTTTAAATTAAAGATTATTGATATTTGATTGTCGTTAGAGGTCAGCAAGCTAGATCCTATCAAGTAAAGATTCAGGACAAGTAGAACCGAGATAAAACTTTTGTACTTTTCCCAGATCGACTTTAGGTTTTTTCTGTTTTCCCATAAGAATGCGGGTATGAATAGGGAAACGACAATGTCAGACAGATAAATGCTGGCAGCGCGGTAGTCTATTGGAATCCCAAGGACGTATGAAGAGTCGCTAAAAAAATATTTGCCAAGCTGAATAGGGATTATTGCGATTGTTGTCAGAAAAAGGAGGTCTGACAGGTGAAAGGATAGTGGGATTGTAGGATGGTGGGATTTAACTTTCAATTTCTAATTTCTAATTCTTAATTTCTAATAAGAGAGCTTATTTTCTCGACAAGCTCGAAAATCAAATTTTAATGACAAATTAAAAATTATTCTTTTATTAACCTTCTCGTGGCTTGACTACGAGATGTCTTTCCTGGCCTTCGCCTTGCGATTCGGTTATTACGTCAGGATGATCGGTAAGGACCATGTGCACAACTCTTCTTTCAGAAGCCTTTAAGTTGTAAAGAGGCTCGGGTTTTTTACTTTCTGCAACTTCACGGGCTACAGAAAGCGCCATCGATTTGAGCTTTTCTTCTTTTTGTTTACGCCACCCGTCGATATCGACAAATACTTCAAAATCTTCATCGCCCGTTAATGTTTTTAAGCGTACGACGAGAACGAACTGGAGGCTTTCGAGATTTGTGCCGTATTTTCCTATTAAAAGAGACGAGTCTTCGGAGTCGATATCGACAGAGTACGTGTTGTCTACTTTTGAAACTTCTGCTGTTGCAGAGACTCCGAGTTTTTCGATTATTTGTCTTACTTGCTCTGCTACGAAATTCTCGTCTAAAGTTTGTTTTTTCGCGTCGGTTGTCATTTGGTTAAACACCTTTTTGCAGACCTTTAGGTAGATACTTATTAAGCTGTCCAGCCCCAGTGATAACATACTGCTGGATTGCGCCAATTATAGTAAAAGTATTCCAGTAAAGCGAAAGGCCGAAGGGAAAGCCGTAAGAGAAAAAGGCAATTAAAAGCGGCATGATAAAAACCATCTGGGTCTGCATTTGAGCCATTGAGTCTTCGAAACCTTGCTTTTGTTCTTTCTTGGATTCCTTTTTTCCACTTGTTTGGACTTTTGGCGGAGCCATCATTAATGATTGGACAAGCTGCAGTAGACCGGTTACGACTGGAACCAGCAGGATGAGAACGCCGACTTGCTGCCATTCGTTGGGCCTTATCCCTAAATTAAGGCCCAAAAATGATGTTTCTGGAATTTTGTCGAGGTGAAGTGAGGGAAAATAGAGCTTACTATTTATATTTGTTAGGAAGTCTGCGCTACTAAACTGAACAACGTGTTGGAGCACGTTATAAAGAGCTAAAAATACGGGTATCTGTAAAAGGAGAGGCAAACAACCAGCTAAGGGGTTTACGCCGTGCTCTTTGTAAAGTTTGGATACTTCTTGCTGGTGCCTTGCTTTGTCGTGACCATGTTGCTCTTTTATGCGCGAAAGGTGAGGCTTCAGGGCTGCCATCTTTTGTGTGCTTCTTAGTTGAGCAGTAGTCAATGGCCACATAATCATGCGGATTATTATGCTCAAGAGAATAATTGCAAAACCAAGCGCGCCGGGAATGCCTGCGCCCTCAAGCACTTTATATATTGCAATGAGTATGTTTAGTATTGGGTTGGTTAAAAAAAGTTCAAATGGGTTCATTAAACGGGGTCAATGTAAGGTCTTTTTGAAAGTGGATGACAACTTAAGATTCTCATGATTGCTTTCGCGCCTCCCCTTAAAAGGCCATATTTTTCTATAGCTTCAAGCGCGTACTGTGAACAAGTTGGGGAGTACCTACATGTTGCAACTACGTTTCTGGTTAGTCCTTGGTAAAGGAAGAAAGAAATTTTAAATAAGTTAATGGTCATTTTAAAAGGTCTTTGAGTGCTTCTTTAACTTTTTCAGTTTTTTGCTCTGAAATATTATTTTTTACTATTACAGTCAGTTCGCAATTCTTCAAACCTAACTCTTTAATCGCTTCTGTCGTTATTCTTCTTATCCTGTTTCTGTCGACTGCCTTTTTGGCGGTTTTTTTTGAAACAACAACTGCTGCCTTAAAAACTTCCTGATTCTTGTGCAGTACTATCGTAAAGTCGTTATTTGCTCTTTTGGTTACCGAGCTATTTAACTTTTTGCCAAAAGGTAATTTTAAGCGATTTTTCGAAGGCAACATTTTTTCGAATGATACCATTCTCGAATTTCTAATTTCTAAATTATTTAGGTCAATTAGGCTCTTTTTAAATTACCTAAGGTGTCAGCTTTTTGCGGCCTTTTGCTCTTCTTCTTTTGAGAACTGCGCGTCCATCTGTTGTCCTCATACGAATTCTAAAACCGTGGGTTTTGGCCTTTTTTCTTTTTTTCGGTTGATAAGTTCTTTTTGGCATAAGAGAGCTTGTATTTTCGTTTCACTCAAATATAAGAGAGCTTGTATTCTAAATTTCATTAGAATATAGAGGTAGAGTACTAAAAAAGCGATGATATATCAATAATTAACAAATTTGACACCTACTTTGAATAGATTTACTACATGCTCACTATGCGTGCGGAAGTTAATACAGAAGGTGCGGCTCAAGAGCAAGTTCGAGCACAAGAACGGCTTCGGTTGGCACTAGAAGTGGAATCAGTTGCGAACGGAATAGGTGCTTTTATACTTCAACCAACCCAGGATAATCATGACAAACTTTTAGAGAGTATCGAAGAACTGCCGCCAACACTGAAGAGTTACCTTGATGTGTCAACTCCTTCAGAGCCAACTTCTTAACAGATTTTTCAGGAATAACAAACAAGCATACAGAGTAAGCTCTGTGGATTTTAGCCTCAAGTTTTGGAGTTTATCAACATAAATTTTGGGTCCTTGACAATTGTGGAAAATTTCTGCAATGATGGATTTCAGCTCTAAAAATTCAAGAGGTGTCCTACAATTTCTGCCAAATTGTATGACCCTTTGTAAGATCTTCTTTCAGTCAGATCTCTTCGCAAAGAACGCGAAAAATAAGCTAGCCTGCTTAGAGCTAAATTTAATCATACTTAGGTGTAAGTTTTATTATGAACGGCCAAAAAGTTTGGGCTAGTATATTGTCTGGCGTAAAATCGCAAGTTTCTTCTTCTACATTTAAGACCTGGTTTTCAGGATCGTATGTAATGGACTTTCGAGAAGAGGAATCGAGGCGGCTTCTGGTAGTAGGTGTTAAGAACAACTTCCTTAAAGAGCAAGTTGAAACCAGATACCAAACAGTAATCAATGACATCATCCGCAAAAAAGGATTTTCCGACTGCGAAGTTACTTTTGTCGTTTCTGAGCAAACAGATTCGAGTTCACAAATTTCCGATGCTCCTCTTTTTTCCGGCGAAGCGCCTACTTTTATTAATAGCTTCAAAAAGATAGACAACTTAAACCCTCTTCACACTTTTGATAACTTTGTCGTTGGGGCCTCTAACAACTTGGCATTTTTGGCCTTCAAGCAAGTTTCTGAAAATCCTGGCACATCTTATAATCCTCTTTTTGTTTATGGCGCAACGGGCGTAGGCAAAACTCATCTTTTGCAATCATGTGGTAACGAAATACTAAACAAAATTCCCGATGCCAAAGTTTTGTACGCAAGCGCGGAAAAATTCACTAATGACTACATAGAATCGCTGAACAACAGGACCCAATCTCACTTTAGGCATAAATACCGAAACGTCGACGTTTTGTTGGTTGACGACGTTCAATTTTTAGCAGGCAAAGAAAGCACTCAAGATGAATTTTTCTATACATTTAACGAACTTTATCTTGCGGGTAAACAAATTGTTCTTGCTAGCGATCACCACCCTAGAGATCTTGGAAAGTTAAAAGACAGACTTGTGAGTAGGTTTTTGGGAGGAATGGCTGTTGATATTTCACGTCCTGATTTGGAACTGCGGGTTGCGATACTGAAGGCAAAATGCAAAGAGAAAAATGTTGTTTTGGGAGATGGCGTTCTCAACTTTATCGCAGATTCTTCACAGGGTGGGGTAAGAGAGCTTGAAGGTCTTCTGCTTCAGGTGTTGTCTCTGTCTAAATTAACTTCCGGGGGAATAACTCTCGATGAAATTAAAAGGGCAATTGAAAGAAACAAAAGGCCGAGCGTGGCTCCTCCAAGTCCTGGGAAAATAATCGATTCGGTTTCAAGACACTTTAGGGTTCCGAGAGAAGAATTGTGCGGGCCAAAAAGGAAGGCGAATATTGTTTTTGCGAGACAAATTTTGATGTTTATTTTAAGAGAGGATCTTGGGCTTGCCTTGGAGGCAATCGGAGAGCTCGTTGGAGGGCGTGACCATTCTACAATTATTTACGGCGTTGAAAGGGTAAATAAGCTTATCGGCGAAAATCAAAACACGAGAGACGAAGTTGCTAGAATCCGCGCCAATTTTCAACAAAATTAACTTAGTTTTCCACAATATAAAAATTGTTTTTAACAATAATGTTTTTGTTTTAAACAAATGTTTAAACAACTCTTTACGCTGCTTGTTGAGCTTATTCGTCAAGATATAAACAATGTTATTATTGCTACTACTTTTATATAAATACCTTTTAATAGGGCACTTGTTGAAAACGTGTGGATTATTTATAATCGCTCGCAGGCGCTCGCTTTTATATGCTTGCGAGTACATACTTGTGAGCCCTGGTGAGCAAGTATATAATCGGTTCACTTCTGCCCTAACTACAAATTGAGGAGAATATACGTTGAAGTTTAAGATTGAACAGGGCCAACTGACCAAAACATTACTTTCTGTTAACAAATCTCTTCTTTCGAAGGTAAATCTTCCTATTCTTTCTAATGTTTTGTTTTCTGTTTCCGGCAACAAGCTGGAAGTTCTTTCAACAAACCTCGAAACAGCAACCAAGGTAGTTGTTGATTGTACCGGTGAAGCTGACGGAAAAACGACTCTTCCGGGCAAAACCCTTCTGGAGTTTGTTTCACAGTTGCCTGAGGGGGAGATACTTTTGGAGAAACTTGGTGAAGAGGTGATTGTTTCTACAAAGGGATACAACGCAAGGTTTGCGACTCTCGCGGTCGAGGATTTTCCGGCAATTCCGAAGATAGAAAAAGGAAAGCATATAAAGCTCGACCCGAAGGATTTTATGAGGGCTGTCTCGAGGGTGGCGATGAGTGCCGCACAAGACGAAGGAAGGCCCATTTTAACCGGAGTCCTTTGTGAATTTGAGAAAAAAACCCTTTCTTGTGTTGCGACAGATGGTTACAGGTTAAGTTTCCAATCCGTGCCTTATGAGGGGGATATTCCCTCCTCGCTTAAAATTGTCGTCCCTTCAAAGTCTTTAATTGAAGCAGCCAAAATTGTCTCCGAGCTTTCTAGCGAAATAGGAGAAAACAAGATTGAGCTTTTGATAGCTGATGGTTTGAATCAGGTCAATTTTAAGATTGGAAATGTGGAGTTTACTTCCAGACTCATCGAAGGAGAATTTCCTAATTGGCAGAAAATTATCCCCAGCACGTTTGCTTCGAAGGCTAGGGTTTCCAAAGAGGACTTTATTAAGGTGATTAGAATCGCGTCAATTTTTGCGCGGGACTCAGGAAACATAATCCGCTTGCAGCTTTTGGCAAATGGCGCAAAAGGTGCAGTACTCAAGGTTTTTGCAAACAATGTGCAAGTAGGGTCGAATGAAGCCGAAGCCGAGGTTGAGCTTACCGGCAAAGGTGGGGAAATCGCATTTAATTTTAAGTATCTGCTGGAGATGCTTTCTTCTATTGAATCTTCTGATGTCGAATTTGAGATGATAGAAAGCTTAAATCCTGGAAGGCTGACGGTTCCCGAAGACAAGAGTTACTTTCATATCGTGATGCCAGTTAGATTGCAGACATAACAACTGACCACTGACATTTGACAACATGATGAAGTTCAGGTTCAGAGATTTTAAAGTTACAAAGACGCAGTCGTCTTCAGGATGAGTATAAGGGTTCTTACTAAAAAGTATTTTCCGACCGAAGAAAAATATTTATTAATTGACCAGATTGTTAGGGCAGCAAACTCGATTGTTTTAAACATAGCAGAAGGGTCTGATCGTGGTACTGACAAAGACTTTGCGCTTTTTCTAAACCGTTCTCATACGTCTCTTAACGAGGTTGTTGCTTGTTTAGATATTGCCTTAGAAGAGGGATACATCACAATAAAAATTCACGAAGATTACTTAGGGCATGCAGCTGAATTGGGAGATCAAATTACTGCGTTTAGGAGAAAATTACTTATTAGTCCATCCAAATAATAAGCAAAAGTTGTCAGTTGTCAGTGGTTATATGTCAGTTGTTTTTATTGTATTCTTAAGGTTGTGTTTACTCCGATTGGGACTCTTCTAAAAACTTTGCCAAAAAGATCAAGAACGCCCGAGGCGATTGTTGCGCTGCACGTGAGGCAAGTATTTGGGAGTTCGCTTAAAAAGGTTTGTGCCGACTTACCTGAGACTTCTTTGGTGCTTGTTCGCGCCTCTACTTTCAAGGGCGGAGTGCTTAATGTAATTGCACCCTCTTTGCTTTCCGCGGAGCTTCATATGCGCGCTGGGGGGCTAATACAAGACATTAATGAAGCCCTCGGACGGAAGGCAGTAAAGCGGCTAAAGTTTAGGCAGAGTTAAAGGTCTTCATGGCTTGGTTCTGTTCTTAATTCCGGATGTTGTTGCAGAAAAGTCGCGAGGTTAGTGGTCGGAAAGTGCCATATTTCTACAATTAGACTACTGATAGGATTACCGAAAACTATTACTCCTTTTGAGCCCCAGAAGTGACCGGGGGCTGCAAATCCGTGTTGGCCGTAGATGAGTGCCTCCGGTTGTCCGAATTTTGCGATGTATCCATTTAAAGATCCTTTTTCTTTGGCGATTACCGGCTCTTCAATGAGCTGAACCTTGTCGTTTTCTATCTCGACTGTTGTTTGCCTGTTTTCGTTAGTTGTCGGATAAACGTAGATTGTTTTGCCGTTCTGCTGCTCGATTTTAATTGGTTCGCCGACTGCTTGTCTTAGCTCTTCTTCAGTAGTTTTGCCGGGGGTTACTTTGCCGAGCCATTTTACTTCGTCGTCCGAAGGTTTTCCCAGCAGGTTAAATAAAAAGACTGATGTTATGAACAAAGATGCTAAACCAAGCAGTAAGAGCGGAGACTCTTTTTTTAGAAAAATTGAAATTCTATTTAGTGAGCTTTCGGTCATATTAAAATTCCACACCCCCCATTAGACTATGCGTGAAATTGTAATGTTTCGGGTAAGTTGAAGGGTAATTTATAGGACCGCACGTTCTGGAGTTGTGTGTCTTCCAGACGACGTGAATTGCGATTGCCTCCGCGAAATCTTCGGCTTGGCTTTTTTGAGCGGGGTAACTACATATATAGCCCTCTGTCCAAGGAGATTCGTTTAGAAAGTTTTGATACGCTTGCAGTCCGTAGCATTGGACGATGTGACCGGATTCGTGAGCCAATACGTAAAGGGTGTTGTCCGGGTTTCCGACGCCTAGGTTTGAGATTGCAATGTGGTTGGGGCAAGTAACAAAGTTGAAGCCGTCCGAATGGTCTCTATGAAGTATTACAGTCCCTTGTGAGCAGACAAGATTTAGGTAAGCGGGGGCGCGAGAAAGTGCAGTAATTGCCTCCATTTCCAGCGCTTTTTCGCTGTCTGTCCAAGGACCTTGAAAAGTGAAGCAGTTGATAGCAGCTGGCGAACCTACTCTGACTACAGTGGTCGCAAAGTCGGCAATAGGGTCTCCGCCTTCGGGCACGGCTGTTACCTTAATTGTATTTAAGATTACAGAGTCGTTGTAGCTTTCGTTAACTCCAATTGTAATTTGCGCTGTACAGCTTTCGTTTGGCGCGAGAGTGTCAGGGCAAGCCACCTGTGGGTTTGTGGGTGCAATAGCTTTACCCAAAACCTTTGTTTCGTCCAAATTTTGGATATTGTTTAATTTTACCTCTTTTGCCGTAAGGGTGATGGTGAATGTGATTTGTTGAGTTTGGCCTGGTGGTTGGTTCGAGATGACGTCGGGTTGGGCTGTTTTTGTAAGCGTAAAAAAGGTATTATCTCCAGCGATTGGCCCTTTTATATAACTGTTGTTGCTGGAAAATGCTGTCGATGTGACTATTCCCATCAGGATTCCGCCGATTCCGATTGCGCCTAATCCCCCGAATACTGAGATTGCCAGGAAAGGAGAGGAAACCGAAAGACTGCCCGCAAGCAGTGAGCTCGCGCCCGCGCTTAAGCCTCCGAAAAGTCCGCTTGCCGCGCCGGCGAAGCCTCCCCAGACAGCAGAACTTGCACCAGTGATGCCACTGCCTATGGATGAGAAGAGCCCGCCAATGGAGCCCCCGATCCCGTTAATGGCGCTTGTTATTGGTGCCCATGGGCGCGCAACAAAAGCCAGGGTTTTACCAGGGTTAAGAAAACCAATGGCTGCACCAATTGTTCCGCCGATGGCTCCCCCAATGAGCGCTCCGGGTATACCTCCAACGAAGAATCCTACGGTTGCTCCTATTGTTGCGCCTGCCGCAATCCCGGCGAGAAGCCCAAGCGCTTTAATGCCCATGCTTATGAGTAAGCCGGCAAGAAGAGCGCCCGCTACCATTGCTGCTTTTTTGATTAGGTTAATTAGTTTCGGCGCCGCGAGTAATGCCAGGCCTAATGGGTTAGCGGCAAAAGCAAGGCGGCCCAACTTCGCTATTTTCGTGATGGATTTGGCGGTACTTACGATACCCTTGCCCGTGTGGAATATGGACTTTGCCTGGTCCAAGCCGGAATAACTTGTTCCCAGAGAATAGACTAGCGAGGTGAACATCCTTTTGGGAGAAGCTTGAGTGCTCAAACTTACTGGTACAAAAATCCCGGGGCTTTGCCTGAAGATTGCGCGGTACGAATACCACATTGCGGCAGAAGATTGGACTAGAGTTCTGTGGTTGGGAAGCCCTCGCGCCCAACTTCTAAAGATGGCTGTTATTTTTGGCCTTTTGAGGGAAAGTTTTTGAGCTTCTTTAAGTGTTGTTAAATTTTTCCTGGCAAGGTTAAGCTTTTTTCTGTCTCGAAGACTCAACGAAGGGCGTGTTTCTAATGATTTTACTTCTCTTTCAGCTTTTTCCAGATTTGTTCTGAATCTTTGCTGATTAAATGTGAGAAGCGCGTAAGTTGCCTCTTTTTGTCCATTTTCTGTTCCCAGTCTTGCACCTGCTACCGCATTTTTAATGCCTGACACAAAAGTCAGATTTTTTGGCCGGATACCTGTTAGGCCAAGCGCGCTTATTTCATCGGGTGCCAGCGGTTTTAGGCCTAGATCTTTTGCTAACTCTCCCGCGATTTCTTTGAAAGGAAGAGTGCTTGGAGCTCTTGCTCCGGCGGTCGCGGTTCGCGCGATCGCCCTATTGTGGGCTACTTCTTTGATCCGCGCGAGTTGTTCTAAATTTGGCAAGTTGCGGGATTCAATAGATGGTTTTGTGGAACTCGCGATTTGCGCCTGATAATTTCCAAGATACGTTCCTAGATCTAGTTCCAGATCTACTTGTCGCGTTTGTGTTGTTAGGGGGGCTTGGCTTTGGATGACCTCTTCGACTGCGAGCTCTATTTTTTCAGGAATTTGAGAATTAGGGGCTGAGAGTTTCGCGACTTTTTCAAGATTTCCTAAAACTGCAACTTGTTCCAGGTTCAGTGAAGGGTTCGTGGCTACGACTGTGGTTTCTTTTTCGATCATATCGTAAAGTTTTTCTTCCGGGATTTTTACTTGTTGGGTTTGAGGATGAACAAGTATGGTTTGGGTTACGCTATCAGCAACGACCTGGTTAATCTGTGCAGCATCCTGAATGGTCGCGAGGTTTTCAAAGATTTCCCTTGCGCTTTCCTGGCTAATTTCTGTGGCAACTTTTAATAACTCCTCGTGGTTTAAATTGGTGACGCCAATCGTAGGCAACAGGGCGACAATTTTTTCTTGGAGGGCCCCGTTTAATTCAGGCTTGATTATTTCGGTGTGGTGTTTGAGTAATGGCTCAATTTCTTCTAGTTCTGCTAAAACGCCGAGTGCCCCGATACGTTTGTCGTGCGCGAAAGGGGTAAGATGAGGGACTTGTGATTCAAGGTGATTTTCGCCCTCAACTTTTTTAATGGCTTCTTGGATTTTTTCCGGATCGTTCACGCTTTCGACTGCTTGGGTTCCGAGAATGTTTTCAAGCTGAACCATAATCGACTGGCGATTTATTTCGACGTCGCCAAATTGTGCCTTGAGTTCTTCATCGGTGGGGAATCTGGTACCAGAACGAAGGCAGTTCAGGAATAAAAGAGTGGCTTCTTTCAGAACTTCTTGGTAAGACTTTGCGGTTATGTCGGCGGGCATGGCTGGTTTAACTCTAATATAGCATTTGGGGAGGTATCACAAGTACGAAAAGTATCACAAGTATCAGAAGATTCAGAAAACTCAGCCAAATCGGCATATCAGAAAGTCTGAAACTCGGATGTGATTTAAGGTGGCATCCTTGAGTCATCGAAAGGTGCCCTACCTTAAATCTTAAAAGTTCAAGGATGAGACCTTAATACAAGGATCTCACCTTGAACACAGACATTCAGGTTACCTGATACCCTGACCTTCTGAGTATTCAGAGTATTCTGAAAGTTACGGTAGATCTGGCTTGGGCTGAGTGGGAGCTTGAGCGAATTGATCAACTACTTGTTGAGACTTTTTTCGCATTTCCAGAAGCTCTTCCGGTTTTGTGGTAACGAGATAGTGTTCGTCTTCTGAAGCGATTACTCTTATCGCGACGTGATTCGCGCCCGCGAAAAAAATTCCTTCACCGATATCAGCCGCGAGGAGTAAATGCTTTTCGCCTTCTGACAAATAAAAGGTGTCAGCGACCTTTTCGATCGCGGCTGGCGACTGTTTAAGGAGAATTTGGATGGAAGAGTTTGTAACTATTGCCCTGCCGTAATCTGTGTTTAAGAAATCTTCGACGTCTTGAGTGATGGTGGTCAAGCCAAGGAAATACTTTCTGGCGCGTTTGGCGATGCTGTACATAAACGTCGCGCTGTCGGGATACTGCATCATGTACCAGGCCTCATCGACGATGAGCAAGCGTTTCCTAATGTCGTTTTTGATTCTCGTCCAAATGAAATCAAGAATGAGATACATTGCAATCGGTCGTAGTTCATCTTCGAGGTCTTTAATTGAAAAAACGGTGAACGTGTTTTTAAGGTCGATATTACTTTGCTGGTTAAATATTCCCAAAAGCGAGCCTTTGACGAATTTTTCGAGCCTGTCAGCGAGACCTTTGGCGGCTGTTTCTTCCATGCCTAGAAGTACTTTGTAGAGATCTTCCATCAGGGGCGGCTCGTTCTTTTGAGTGGCTGGGTCTGGCGTTATGCCCTTTGATTTATATGTCGCGACGAGCGCTTTATCTAGAATCGCGTCTTCCGTTGGCGAAAGTTCGCCCATGACAACTTTGAGGAAACCGTGGAGAGTAAGGATTTTAAGGCCGAGTTCGTTTTCGCCTTCTTCGTAAACGCCAGAAAGATCAAAGGGGTTAATTTTCGCGGGTGAACTGAAGCTGAAGGAGATGTATTCACCGCCAATTGCTTCGCAGAGGTTTTTATATTCCTGCTCGGGGTCGATAACGATTACTTCGGTCCCGAACATTAGGGATCTTAAGGCTTCGAGTTTGACGAGATAAGATTTTCCGGCGCCGGATTTGGCAAAGACTACGGAATTGGCGTTTTCTTGAGAGAACCTGTCGAAAATTACGAGCGATCCATTGTGTTCATTGATGCCGTACATAATGCCCGAGTTTGAGGTAAGAGCGGATGAAATGAATGGGAAAGTGGTCGCGAGAGACGTTGTGTCCATGTTGCGCGTTATATATATGTGATCCGTTCCCTGTGGCAGAGTAGTTTTGAACGCGTCTTCTTGCTGTAGAGTCGCGTGCTTGGGAACAAGAAGAAGTGATCCAAGGGTAGATTCGACTTGTTTTGTAACGTCGCTGAGTTCTTCTTCGGAATCTGCCGGAATTGTGATGTAGAGGCCGAACTGGAAAAATCTCTCTGCCCCTTTGACAAGTTCTTCTTGGAGTACTTGCGCGTCTTCGAGTGCTGCTTGGACGGCTGGGTCCATCACTCTCCCGTGCTGAATATCCGTCGAGATGGTTGCTTCCATTTCGGTGATTTTTCTCTTTAAATCGTCTAGTACTCCTTTGGCCTCGACGGGATACGAATACATCGCAATGTCGAGCGTGTGTTCAAGGTTAATTAAAGGAGCGAGCCAGTTTGCCTGAACAAATCTTGGATAGCCGACTACAAACAGAGTTCTATAAAACGTTGAGCCGATTTTAATGTAGTCAAAATCTACTTCTATCGCGGGCGGGGCAATGATGTCTTTTACGGAAACTGTTCCGCGAGAGATCGTCTGTGCCCATCTCTGCTCGTTCGCGGAAAGGTTTACCGCTTCTGGTGTTTTTTTGGATCCAAATAGTTTTAGCATTGTTAATGGTTGATTGTCATATGGTTAAGGTTAAGATGCCGACTGGAGAAGGTCCCATCCTTTAGGCCCGCAGACTTTAGTCGAGGACCGCAAGGAATTGAAAAAAATTCCTTCTTAAGGTGAGACCTTAAATACTCAGGAATCAAGGATCTCACCTCTTCGAGTCTGAGCGATGAGGGCTTGTCCCTCAGAGTCGATGACTTCCGAAGACTCCCTCCGTCGCTCTGCAAAGCAGAGCTCTGGCGGGCAGGCAAGGAGAGACCTTGACCGGCTGATTTTCCGATTTGGCTGAGTTTTCTGAATTTTCTTATACGAGTCATTTATTATCTCCTACAGGTCTCAGTTGAGGATTACTTGAGTTTTGATTTTCATTTGTGTTCCTATTTGTCAGATTTGGTCTGAATTGAGGTTGTGACAGGAAGCTAGAAGCCTTTGCTGTTGCTTGCTGTAGACCTTTCAATGCATTTGTTTGTTGAGCGGATGCTGGTGTGTAGTTGCCGTATGAGGGTTGACTCTGAGGTGATGGCTCAGGTGTGTGTGAAATTGGCGGTAGGGGTGGTTGAGCCGGTGGGGTAGCAAAAATCGGCGACTGCCGCATTTCTTGAGGCACCTGTGGTGGTGTTGGAGGAGCGGCTGGTTGCGGCGGCGGAGCCTCTACGGGCCGGAGCTGACTTTGTGGGGCGCTCGCGACCGGGCTCGGTTGAGGTACCTCTACCGGTGGAGGTGGAGGACTGACGGGTTCTGGAGGAATTGGCGGGTTTTCTGTTATGACTGGGGGTTCTTTGGGAGGAGAGGTGGGTACTTCGACCGAAGGCTCGACTATTGGCGTCGTGTAGGATTGTGCGTCTAAAAGCACTCTCTGGGTTCCGGTTGGTGCTGGGTTGTAAATATCGTAAAAAAGCTCGATAAGTTCCTGAGTATTGAGTTGTTTAGTCGTGAGGCCGAGCCTGGTGGTTTGTTGGATTATGTGGTCGCGTCTTGGCGCAAGCGCGGCTTTCGCTTCGGTAAGCAAAGCGGCCTTACTTTTTGTGTTTTTAGGATTGGATCTAACGCCTTTGATGCCTTTTTCGAGCGAGGAGTAGTTAATGGCAATATAGAATTTTTTGTCGAGAACTGTTTTTTGTTGGACTGTCGATTCTATAAAGTCTTTGTACTTTTGGATCTGGCGCTTGAGATCTGGATTCGGCTGCGTTCTTTCGGCTTCTTCAAGGTGGTTGAAGTAGGATGTGACGTCCGCTTTTCTGGAGCGGACGAGTACCTCTATAGGGAAAGAAAGAGAATTTAGAAGCGCGCCGTAGGCATAAATTGTGGCGTCTTGTTCGGTTTCAGAGAGTAAGTCGAAGTTTACGGATGTTGTCGACATAACAAGTGCGACTGTGCCATTTTTAAGAATCACCAGGTTGTCGATGATGTCCTCGATGTCCAGATGTGCCTGAGTTGAAGCTGTGGTTTTGGACTGTTTTTTAGCCATATTGGTTTTAATTTCTAATTTAAAATTTCTAATTTTTAATCAAATTCTAAAATCTAATTTTTAAAACATTAATTCATTGAAAATTCATTAAAAATTTCAAATTAAGAATTAAAAATTATGAATCATTGTTTAGTTTTATTTCCATTGGGTTGACGATTTGCCCGTTTAGGTCTATTTGAAGTGTGTGTGGAGTCTGTTGGGTTTGAGACTCTATTTCTACTGTGTAGGCGCCGTTTCGGAGCGGGGTAGTGGAGAGAAATTGGCCATTCTTGTTGGTTTTTAAGGCTCTTACAGGTACGCCATCGCGATCCTTAACGATTAGGATGACATTTTCTATGGGAGCCCCGTCATTGTTCTTGATAAATCCAGAAACTACGTTTGGTGTTGAGCCTATCGGGTTTGCGATAGGATTTTGGACAGGTGGCGTTGGTGGCACAATACTTTGCATAGTTTCTTGAGGAGCCGCAGGCGTGTTTTCAACTGGCGCAACGGTGGTTTCTTGAGAGCCTTCTTCGCCACCAAAGCGTTTTTTTAACTCCTCTGAAATTTCAAAGCGTCTTTCTCCCAATATCGGAAGCTTGGAAAGATCAAAGCCTTCTGGGGGCGCGAAGTGGAGTTTTCTGGTGCGAGTCTTTCCGATGCCATGTATCAGCCTAGTATTCTCGCCTGGGGGTTTAATAGAAATTACGTTTTCGATAGTGAAGTTTGCTTCTGACGCGAGCCTCGTTTTTACGTTCGGTGGAGCGATATTTACCGTTTGGTGAGGAGGTTCTTGCTGCTTTAGCCTCTTTTCGAGGCCGGGGATTGCGTATGGCTTGGCGAAATGGGCGATTTTGGGGCTGCTTGTGGGGGCTGCGTGTACAGATGTAGCTTCGCCCAACTGTGGAAGAGATTCCGGGGCAAGAAATTGTCCTTCTTCACGAGGTTTTGTCGGCCAGGAAATTACGGGGGGCAATTTGCCAGTAAGCGTTTCTTGGGTGGGAATTTGAGGGCTAAGGCCGAGCCTTTGAAGCGCGATTTGTTCTTTCGTATCTAAAGGAGAGGATTGTTGTTGGGGCAGGGTTCTCAGGTACGCGTCGAGGCGCTCTCTGCCTTGGGCGGTGACAGGCTCCTGGTTTAAGTCCTGGTTTGAAACTAAAGAAGTGACGACATTGAGATATTCGGGCACCCTCGTCTCTTTAACCCAAACTCTTTGAGTAGGAGAAGTGACCGCCTTTATGAAATCTACGAGCCATTTGTCTAACGGCCTGCCTTGAATGGGAATGAGCGCTGAAAAGAGGGCAAAAAGGCCGATTACGAGGGCAAGCGGAAGCCTAACTACGGCTGGAAGTGGGGAAAAAAAGGTTAAAACGGCGACGGACATCGGGATTGCCAAAGTTATAAATTGGCGGATGGTCAAATTCCCAAAGAGCTTGAATTGGAATGAAGCTATATGCTGCGGGACAGGATGTTGTTCCATGGGCGTAAATCGGTTAATCGCTGAATCGATAAATTGCTAAATAGATTAATCGCATAATCGCTGAAATTGTCACTGTGTTGTGGCTAGAACGATTGAACAGTTAAACGATTCACCAATTTCACAAATTTAACGATTTAACTATATATCAATGTAACGATTAAACCTTAACATATGAAACAAGGTGCGAATAGTAGAACATTTAGTCTCAAAAACCTGACATTTTCACAAAAATTTACCTTTTCAGAAAACTCAGCCAAATCAGAAAACCGGGCCTCAATCGGAAAATCGGAGAAAAGGTCTCCCTGAGTTCAAAGGTGAAATCCTTCGTGATTTAAGGTGGCATCCTTGCTTGCCCGCCTTTGGAGGGAGTTTTTGAAAGGTGCCCTACCTTAAATCTAAAAAGTACTTCCAGGTATTTAAGGTCTCACCTTAAAGAAGGGTGAGACCTTCTTTAAGACTTTACTGACACTCTGACCATCTGACTTTCTGAGTATTCCGAGTTTTTTGGGTGTCTTTTCCTGTCCGGATTCGTGTCAGGGTTAAGTCAAGCAACTATAGGACAAGTCGGTATAATTGGCCAAAGTGAAGGAGCACTTAGAAATATAAATGAGTATGGAACTTGATATAATTCAACTAATGCCTGAAGGAACCTCCCGTAGAAAAGAGGACGAGTATCCTCAAGACGAGCTGAAAAAAGACGCCCAAGCTGAAAAATCGAGGGCTGAGGCTAAAGCACGTGAGAAGGATAAAAGAGAGGCTGAGCGCAAAGGCAGGCAAAAAGAGAATGAGGCGCAGGTAAAGAACAACGAAGACGCTGCTTCTCAGGCACAAAAAACTCCCAAAAAACAAGAAGAGGAAGAAGAACGAGTAGTTGTCTTCAAAGACATGAGGGTTGCTTCAGAACTTTCAAACGCGGTTCGCAATAAGCAAGATATTGTTGCTTCAGAAGACGAACTTCAATCCTTAAGAAATATTCTGACGGTTGTTGGCAATGATTTGAAAGATGTCGAAAAGATGTCTGTCGGTCAAATGTTGGTTGCCGTTCAAGAAGTTGCGCAGGATGAGCGTATTGTTGTGGCTGACGCTGAGGAAGAGGACTGGCTGAATGAGAAGGGACAACCCGAAAGAGTCGCAGAGGAGAAAGAAGTGCAGCAGTTGATAGAGACTGCCAGAAGTAAGGACGAAGTGAAGCTCGATGCAGAAAAAGTCGAAAAGTATGTGAAGGTCTCGACAGAAAAAGTAAGTAAACCCAGGGCTAAGGCCGCAGTACAACAAGCGGAAATTGATCCTGACAGTCGTGCGCTCAAGCTCGAGGGCGAGGGTGGGACAACGTATGTCGTTGCCACATCCAAGCGACTTTACAACTTAGAACATCGCCAAGTAGAAGCTGTTTTCAGGTCGCAGGGCGTCGATGTCAAAGTGCCGAGTGCTGAAAGATGGAATAGGGCGAGCGGTTGGGTGCGTCAAAAATGGTTACACAAACACGACATTGTTAACACTACCGAATTGCCGGAGGTGGATGACGAGGGACGATTTATATACAAGGACAGAGGACACGGGATGACTTTTGTGGTGGCCAAGGATGGTACCAAAAAAGGACTTATTTATGGTCAACGAGGCCGAGATATAGACTTTGACGCGCTTAATGGACTGGTAGCCCGAGCCGGGATCGATGTTGATATAGAAAAACCAGAGGGTTGGGAAGATATGTCTTTTGATAGAAAGAAAGACTTGTTTAGAGAAAAGGAGATCTTCTTGCCTTTACCCGCATCCGGTGGTGCTGGTGGGGGTGTTATTTACTATGACACGCAAGACTTAGGTGTGGAGATGGTGGCGGGTCCTCCAGGTACTCCACCCAGGCGTCAGTTGAATCACCAGGAGGCAACCACGCTTTTGATGAGAAGGCTAGTTGATCTGGATACTGACGAGCTGACGCAACCCGCTGCGAATGTCGATAGACAAGAAGTTTTTGAAAGGCTGAGAGATGTTTCGGGGGAATATTATGACATTCTCCGTAACACCCGAGGTATCCCTTACGAGCGTTATAAAGGTACTGTAATTGAAGTTTCGCTAATTGAGCTTAAAGCTTTAGAGTCTCTTGAGCGAAATATGGGCACTGCAGCTTTCGCTACCTCCGGTTATGAGGCTGAACGACAAGCACTTTATAGAGAGTTAGCGGACATTGGGTCTACAGAGGAAATTCTTCATAGAATAATTTATATAAAAACAGAGCCTGTTCCTGGGCCTCCAACGCCCGCTCAACATGACGAACTTCAAGCCCTGATTGGAGCAGTCGAATTTCAAGTCGGGACTGCTGAGAATTTGGCAGCAGCTAAGGGTGAAGGATTCAGGTTGGTGAACAACGTGATAAAGGGTCTGGAAAAGCAGGAAGTTTTAACGCAAAAGATTCCGAACCAGAGAGATGTCCTTGATGACACAATTTCTGAGACACGAAGGAAGGATTTGAGGGCTTTGTTAAAGGAGATGGGTGGGCATTTTAAGGAAGTAGAGAGGCAGATCGGAGTGAAGGCAAAGAATTCTCTTTACATTCCCCTCAATGAAAAAATAGATGAATTGGAAAAGTTGGCAAGTATGGGAAGCACTAATAAGGACGAGATCGATGAGCAGCTATATATTTTTGCTTTAAGTTTGCCTTCACCTCGCGGCACAGAAGGACTTTTGGAGTGGCGCGCGGCTATTTCTACAGAAGGGGTTGAAAGGAACATTTTGCGACAGGCGGAGGTGGGTGTACCTCGCGCTTGGAGTGAATCGGAGAGAAACGCTGAAAATAACTTTAGATACATAGAATCTTCGGACCTTTCCCAGGAAGAAGTGCGTGCCGCTCTCGGAAACGTTGTCGCAATTTCCGAGGCATTGTCGCGTATCAAAGGAACTGAAAGGATTGACGCTCTACGAATGAAAGAGAAGATAGACAAGCAAAAACTCGCGGTAGAAGGTAAATATTATCAAAGAAAATTGACGTGGAATGGCGACGGGAACCCGGAGAAGTTTATTCAGATTTTTGAAGGTGACCAATGGAATGATGAAACGAGGGGTGTTTTTCAATCGAGGTTTGACAGAGATCATGAAGGGAACGAATACAAAGGGACTGATAACTTCGGCAACGAAGTAAAATTTAACATGGCTGATTTGTCCACAACGACTTGGTATAGACAACTTTATCGCGACCACGAGGATTTTAATTTGATAGAACCTTTGACAGCTTTAAACATCTCGGCACAAATAGTACGGGGTGACGCTACGTGTAACCAAATTGAGGGGATGCTTCGGAGAAGGCTTTTGGATTCGGAGATAACGAGATTGAACGAATTAAGGCAGATTTTTAAGAATGAGGTTACACCCGAGGTTTCCTTAATTCCGAATCGTCCTCCCGGTCCCCCTTCCGATGCTGAAATTGACAAGTATTGGGCTGACCCGAAAAATGCCGAAGGTATTATCTCTGCTTGGCATAAGAGGACTACTCTTGTGGGTGCGCATGGCAAGGATGATAGTGTTGCCAATGTTGCTCTTGCTCAGCAAAAAAAGGACGTTTGGAAAGGCAGAATACATCAGGATTTAGTAGATCGCTTAAGGAACGAATTCCACATAAGTAACGAGACCATAGAAGAATGGGAAGAAGCAGGTTTACTGGATCAGGCTGTAAATGTGGGCTATTGGGAAGGGTACATGGATTCGGCTTTTTCGGAGTTTGGACTTGTGAGGATTTTTGACAGGAGGAAAGTGTTCTATCGTTTGGATAATGCAAAAATTATGGGAATACCGCCTGCGGGTGGAGGACCTGCTGGGTATGAAAATATGGACAACGTTGTCCATTACCAGGTGTATTCTTCGGTCTACGGAGAAGAAAGCAATATTTATAACCAACGAAGGATAGATTTTGGTCCTGAATGGATTCTCGATGAACTTAGGGGGAAAACAGGCAAAAACGTAGACAGGGATTTGGATACAAATACGGTATTATGGGAAAAAATGCTTGGCAAAAGAAGGGGTATGCTTCACAACAATAGGATGTCAGTAAAGTACACAAGCGATAAATTCCGAGAATCGAAAGATTTTGCGCCAAAACTTTTAACAGCTAAAGCCAAAGAATATGGCTATAGTACTTTTGAGGATTTTAAGAAACTATTAAAGGATACGATGAATAATTTGGACAATGTAAGAACTTTGGACATCAACGATGATGAATTTGATGAATCCTGGGCAAGAGGGGCCGCTCTAGCGGAGTTATTCGAGGACGGCTTTCTCTCTTTTGAGGGAATTAATTGGAGCGAAGTCTACAATAATAACGACACAAACGTTTCCAAATTCAACATGGGTGACTGGACGGGCGATCGTAAATCGACGTGGGATTTTTATGGGACAGAAGGTTTGCAACGCTACCTGAAAACGCCGAACACTAAGATTTTCTTCGATGTTATGAGTGAAAAGTTCTTCTATTCCAAGAGGGAAAATCGGCTTAAGTCTTGGTACAAAATAGTGCTTCCTGCGCATTTCGAAATTGGGGATCACTGGAAGGAATGGTATAGCTCGAACTACAACATGACTAGCGCCGAGAAGGAAGAGATGATCGAAGAGGCCGTTTCTATCAACCGATTGGAAAAAGAGGCTGAGAGTGCTTTTAAAGCGCAGAATTTAGGAATACTTCCGGTTCGCAGAGCATTTCAATTTTATGAAACATGGAGAATAATAGCTGAAGAGACAATCACTAAAAGATCTTTCAATCTTTTCCTCAATTTCTTACTAGAAATGTTTAAAGGAATGTTTGGGCAATCAATGGCTCAGCTAGAGGGAAAATAACGTCTTCGGCGACCAAATTAATGTTCTAATCCTAAAACTGAAGCCTTTACGTTCTCTCCATTATTCTTCGCGCGGTCCGGGTCTTGTGTGCATTTCCTTTCCATACATACCCCTGCTATAAATTCTCTCAAATGCAGCTTCTCTGGTCGCGTGGGCTCGTGCTTCACCGACTGGTTTATACGCTTCTCTAAATGGTCTGGCCGCAAGACTACCCGCAGCTCCAACAGCTGCTACGCCGCCCCCGATATTCAATCCGCCTTTGACTCCAAACCTATCTTTTACAAGTTGCGCCGCGCTCGGGGTCATCAGCAAGAATCCCAAGCCGATTAAACTCCCTATATTATTGAGGCCAAGGTTACCAGAAAGAAGGGGAAATTGTCCAATGTCGCCCGGTTTAAACGCGGGTTGGTCGTTTATGCCTCCTAGGTTACCAACGCCGGAAAGTATGCCCGCGAAAATGAACATTATCGCGACAACTGGAAAAACGGCTATATTGGCGCCTAGCTGCCTGAACCATTCTCTGGCGCCGTTATTACCAGGCATTGCCTGGACCAATAGTAGAAAAGGTCCGAAAACTGTAAGGATGATAATGGTTACGTAAGCCATCAAAAGCATGAAGAAAACCCGGAACATGATGAAAAGCATCGCTATTGCTAAAATTATGCCGGCTATTGACCCTCCAAACATGCCGACCACCTTGGACAAAAATCCATCTCCAAATAATTGACTAATAAGGTTTTGGATAGCCGTAAAAACTTGATCGAATATTCCCGTAAGTGAGCCCATGACTACGCTAAACACGTTCGATTTAACTACGTTTTGAGCATTTTCGTTAACAAGGCCCGCTTGTTCAAGAGTAGTTATTACAACGTTTAGAAAAACGAACATTAGGTCTATCATGAGGCCAACTATCGCGTAACTGAAGGTGACAAGAATTAAGGCGATAACGATTCTCGGTATGGAATCTTGAACTGTAGCGACTGCCTGCGGGGAAATGTGTGTGCGGAACATGACCATAAAGCCAATGATGACAAAAACTATCACGAAGCCCATGTAGGAAATATTGCGAAAGACGGTCCATAAATTCTGGACTGGTGTTAAGGCTTGGTAGCCGATTCCCTGGGCGTAGGCCGGCTGAATCGGGTTAAACCTTTCTATTTGTTGCGCGAAGTATTGAGTGCCGGAAGCGGGGGGAGTCGTGATTATGCCTGCGACCATTCTGCCTGTTACGTTGAGCGCTCCGGTGGTTTTTGTAACGTCGTTTGTTTCTGAGTGGAGCTGAGAATGACCTGTCAAAAGCGTGAGCAAGCTGTCGGCAGTTCCCGCGATTTGGTTTAAGTTGAATATTTTATCGTCGTAAACTTGTTTAGTTACAGCCGTTGTGTTGAGTTCTCTGATGCTTTCAGCTGCGTCGAGAGGTGTTTGAGCGTAGACTGGCGACAGAGTTAAGAGAATAGAGAGTAGAGCTAAAAGCGCAAAAATTACTAAAGCGATTGACAATTTACGATTAACAATTAACGATAAAACGGCAGTTATTTTCATGCGGGCTGTAGCCGACTTGTGTGGCTTAATTCCATATTAGGAGTAAAGGGTAGGGTAGGTCAAATGTTAAGAGGCTTTCTGTTGGTCTGCCAGTTGGTCCTTAAGGGTTGCTGGTACTTCTGTGGTGCTTACCGCCGCGGCTCGCGGCAATCCTCTTATAAATTCTTCAACCATTGCAAGGAGAAGAGATCTTCTCCCTGGGTCGTTCTCCTTAATGGCTTGGAGCATTTTATCGGCCATTTTTACAAGATTTTCTTGGGTTTCCTTTAAGGCTTTGTTTGATTCTCGCAACTGACCTCTAAGCTCTGCCATTTGTTCCATTAGATCCCCGATTGCTTCTTCCTGGCGCTCGGGTGTGTTGGCTATTCGATTGAGCGCGTCTTTTATTTTGGGGTCTGAATCTGCCAGTTTCTGGGCTTCTTCGGGGTGATCTCTCACGAACTTATAAGCAGCTACATCGAGTTCATTTTGTATTATTTGCTCCCTTTCCTCAAGCGTTATACCCCTTGGGTCTGGATTTTCCGGGTCTTTTTCCTTTGCTTTCGTTTCTTTTGCTCTAATTTCTGCGTCTCTTGCTGTTACTCTTGCTTCTGCTGCTTCTCGGACGTTTTCGTAGTCCGGAGTGCCTACATCTGAGACTTCGATTGGCTCGGACACAGCCTGTTTTTGAGCGTCGATTTTATCAAGTGCTGATTTTACAAGGGGATCTCTTCCGGCTAATGCTCTAGCTTGATCTGGGTGCTGCGTGGCATACGCGAAAGCGGCGATTTCAAGATTGTTTTGGCGGATTTGTGCTTTTAATTCGGGGGCGATATTTTCTCCTGCTGTTTCTCTTGCAGTGATGCTATCGTTTGTCGTTCTCTCGGCCTGGTCGACCATCGCTTGATAAGCAGGATCTTGTATTTGTTGTTCTGGAGCAGGAGGGGGAGGTGTGGGTGGTTCTGCGTGTGGAGGTAAGACTTGAGGCGGATCTCCCTCACTCGGTACATGGGCAATTGTGCCTTGGGCTAATTCTTGTACGACTTGCTCTGTGCCGGCTCCACTGGCGGCTTGTTCAAGAGCGGCAGCCGCGTCAGGTCCTGTTGCTTCCGGCCCTGTTCTCGGAGGAACAGGTTCTGGGGGCGGAACGGGTCTGGGAGCTTCAACTGGTGTTACTGGAGGTACTTCTGTAAAATCTCCTGGCATTATGCCGCCTTTCTGGCAACTTCTAGTGCTTCTTCTACTTTGCCGCCTCTTATTAATTGTTGCATCTGTGATACTGCCGCCTTTGCCTTTTCGTCCTCGTAAGGGGCAGCATGCTTTAAGTATACAGATTTTGCTTCGGGGTATTTTTCGCCAAGAGTATTAATTTTTCCCAGAAAATCCTCTTTATTGACAGCGGGCAGAATGGCTAGGAAATCGCGGGCAAGATTTTGGGCTTGGCCCATCGTAATTTTGCTCTCGCGCATGTGGGTGATGATGTAAAAAAGGAGGTCTTTTTCGACGCTATCGGTCAATTGCTCGAGGTCGGTCATAACTAAATCATATCAAACGTAGTTATTCGGCGCATGTCGCTTCGAGGCCACACCTTGGACATTCTGTTGTGCCAGATCCATAAATGATTATGGTGCCGCAGCGAGGGCAGGGGAAATCGCTGTCGTCTTCGCCAGCATCATTTGTAGAAGGGGCAAAGTCGGCGGCGGATTGAGCACTGATTGCTTTTGCGAGTCTCGATATGGCAGGGGTGAGACTGAAGCCTTTTTGTTTCCCCGGGCAACCTCGTCTGCTTGTTTTTGGCATGCGTCTGCCCTTAATTTGGATTTGTTCTTCGATGTCTTCATCGTTTGTGCGAACGAGGTTTCTTGAGGTCCACAAAATTTTTGCTTTTTCTTGCTTGAACTTTGTAAAAGCATCCTGTTTTACTTTTTTTACTTTTTGTTTGATCTTCTCAACTTCTTCGTCGAAAGTGTTGAGGGTAGTATTCCAGATCATTTTGAGTCGCTCTATTGCTAGGGGGGTATCGGCGAGCGTTCGGATGTAGGCTAAAAAATAGGGAATGCAGGGTTCCAATGCCTCTTGAAGTAGCTCTGTATTTTTTGCCCGATTGTCGAGGGCGAAGTTTTCCAGAATTTGGGGAAGATTAAATTTAGTTTCGGCAGGTCGGGAGAGCATATAGGCAGCGTTTAAAGTTTGCTCTTGATTTGGTCTTTGGTAGCCTGGGTCTACTTGGCAAAGCGCATCTAAAAACCCGGCATTGGAGTGGTTGGAGTGGTATTTGTTCGCGGTGATGGTTTCACCATTCTGTTCTATAACGTAAAAAATGTTGTCATGGTAAAGGATGTCGTCGTCCTCGCCTTTTGGTTCCTCTTCTTCGCCGTGTTTGCAACGTTCCGATCTTGGAGAGGCGACAACTAAGGTGACATCTCTCCTCTCTGCTAGAAGCCTTATTATTTCTTCGAAACCATCAATTTCTGCTAACTCTCTTTCGACTTCGTTGCTGCCGTTTTCTTCCAGAAATTGTTGACCCTTTTTATATCTTTCGATAACGGGTAGGGGATAATCGTCGCTCCAGAGTTGACTCTCGTCGTCCAGGTAGTAATGAAAAGTGCTTCTTTCGACCGCCAGACGCTCGCCTAGAGTCTTTTCTAAGTTGTGATAGGTTCTGTCGTTTGTTTGATCAAGAAGGCTTTCATACTCGGTCTGGGGAATTTTCCCGCGCAGAGGTTGGAGGTCGAGATAATCCTGGATGTCGTGGCGAGGGTTGTAAGCTAGAATTCCTTCAAAATCTTCGGGTATATTCCAGCGGACCGACTCGCGGGTAACAAGGTGAGACCTTGTCATACAGTGCCATGCGGTCCTCGTCCTTCGGACTGCGGGCCTAAAGGTCTCTCCTTGTTGATTTAGGTTGCTTGGAATTCGTTCCATTAAAAAACCTCCTATTTAGTCTCGAGGAGGTTTACAAGTCGCTTTAGACCCGCAATGCTAATGAGGATCGCAAGCTTCGCTTTTTGGGCGAGTTATCCTGCTCGGGACTATCCTGCGCTAAAGCTTCGGATAGCAAGCTTTTTTAGCTAAGGATTCCAATCCATTGCGGTATTAGGACTTATACATTGCTTACTAAAGCTTTGTAATTACCTTTGCGGCACAGTTCCGGAGTCAAACCGGATTCCCCGCTTGCCCGCCTAAATTGAGTCTTTGACTCTATTTGGCGAGGCGATGGAATTTAGATTGTAAATCTAGATTAGCACTGGGGGTGTGAGGAATCAATAGCCCTCGTTTACTAAAGCAGAAGGTCTCATCCCTGACAGGGTGAGACCTTAAATACTCGGGAGTAACTTTTAGATTTAAGGAATTTTTTAAAATTCCTTGCGGTCCTCGACTAAAGTCTGCGGGCCTAAAGGTAGGGCACCTCTTCGAGTCTGAGCAATGAGGCTTACCTCAGAGTCGATGACTTTTGAAGACTCCCTCCGTCGCTCTATTAGAGCAGAGCTCTGGCGAGCAGGCAAGGATGCCACCTTTAATCATTTCAGCAGCCGTCCGGAAGGATGTTGAAGTTGGGGTTTTGCTGCTTTAGTTCAAAATTTAGAATAAACCTAACCGGAAGAGTGCAGAGGTCTTGCTGTTTGAGTTCAAAATCCAAAAACCACTTTTGCGCGAGAACTCTGGATTCAATTGGATTTTGGTTGACCATTACGAAGAATATATCCGGAGTAGGTACGTAAACAATCCTGAAATCTTGAGATTCAAATAATACGATGTCGCCGTTTTGATTTGATAATTCCGAAGCTATAATTTTGTCCCTTATCGGTTTTATATCTTTGTTTTCCTGAACAGTTTTTTCTTTAGGAGGGATTATTACTTCTGGAGATAGAGCTGAAGGATTTGGTGATTCTAATGGAGTAGGTGACTTCTTGTCGCGTGCCGAAAAGACGCTTAAGAGTATTAAGCCAATTAGGACAAAAATAACCGCAATCGTGAACAGTGGTGATCTTTGTCTAATCGCGTTTAAATTTAACATCCTTTTGCGATACCGCTTTTCCTTGCTACTTGCCAGTAGCAGAAAGGCGTAATGGATTTGTTATAGTTGATGGCATTTGTTATTTGAACTCGCCAAGGAACATCACCGTGATCAAATGTTCCATTTTTGCCCCTTCCCATTTGAAACAATCCCCAGGCTCCAGCTGTGTCTGGTGTGTCGTCTGCCCCTGCTTGTTGATGGGGGCGGTAAGCATTTGGTCCGTAACTGCTTTCTCCCGCGATGATTGTTAGCCAAGTAGAAAAATTCGCCGGATCCTCGGCTTGGACCATTTGGGACATTAATTCGAAGCTGAAATCACAAGCCGGATCGCCGAAGTTACCGAGAGGATTATTGAGCGCGTACTTGCCCCCGCAATTGTCAGCGGTAACGGGATGGCTTCCCGGGGCACTTTGCCCGAAATCACTGCAGCCCGCGCTTCTTAGTGTTGGATCTTGCTGGTCAACAGGAGTCAGGGAAATATTAACTGTTTGCTTGCTGCAGTTTACTGTGCCCACGCCCCTTGTTTTTGGGTCGTCATTTGCCGAAGCACCTTGTGTTTGACCCGGTTGCTTAAGACCAGGAAGATATTTTCCACCGATTAAGCTATTAGGTATGAAGTAAGAATAAACACCTGGATTTTTTTTATCCGAGTAGCTCAAGTTGTTCCAAGCTTCAGCTGTCCAGGGTAAGTTAAAAATGGGCCAAATCCTGACAGTAATGTCGCAGTCGTACCGGTCAGAGGTTCCCTGTATGAGGGTACAGTCTGGTCCTGGCACGGGGTATCGGTTGAGTATGGGCATCTCGTTGCCCCCTTCAGTTGATAATCCGGGCCACCGAAGTGTAAAAGTGCAAACGACATTGTCATTGCCTTCTTCAAGTTTGTTGTTATCTACTATATTTTTATAGGGATTGTCACACCTTACATTCATGCCATCGATTTGGTTTATGCGATCAATTTCACCGGGAGGGAATGGGCAATAGGGTGCCTGACCCGCTTTGGGGTCCTTGCTGGTAATGATACAAGTGGAATTTTCAGGCACTACTTCGGCAAATGCGGGCCTGATGAGATCTAGCCTTTCCATTGTTATCTGTATTATTTTGCCGAGGTTTTTAGCTAATCCTTCAGATGTTTTGGTGAGCAGATTTTTACAGAGGTCGATGGTTGCCGCGAAGATATTGCCGGAGTCTATAGAGCTGGTTTGAACCTCTTTGCATCGTGGATCATTCGGATCTAATTCTGGGTTCAAGATTCTGTGGCACTTGTCTCTTTGGGTGTCCAAAGGAACAATCAGGCGGTTGAGCTGGTCGGAAATATGGGCGGTACGGAAATGTTCTGGGAGGGTGATGTTTATTTTATAAGACTGAAAAAGGCACTGACCCTGTTCTAAGCGCTTGATATCTTTTTGTCCGACTGCTGATTTAAAGTTGATAAAACCTTTATGGAATTCGCTATAGGAGGTTGGGATTTTTTCCCAATATCTGCCCCAAGTGTTAGGGTCTTGAGTTTCTCCTACAGGTTTTGGGTGGCCGAAATCCGTTACCATCTGAAAAATAGTCCTGGGGTCGCCTCCTTTAATGTCTGAAATTTGAGTTTCGGCTTCTGGTAAATTGTGGCCGGCTTCGGAAGAGACGTAATTAATGTATTTAATTTTTAAATCGTCGATCAAAATTTTATCTGAGAGTTTTTGTGCAGGGCCGTGGTAGTTATTCAAATCTTCACCATTGAAGCTGGTTATATCAGAAAGTTGATGCGCAGGATCCTGGAATTTTCCTCCCCCAAAGTCGGAGTTTTCGGGAGCAAAGACTGCTTGAAGTTTTGAAAAGTCGACTAGGAATGGGAAGTCTTTGGATTCAAGGGGAATGTATTTCTCGTTGCTTACAGGTATAGTTTGTGCCTGAACATTGCGTAGAGAGTAATTTAATATTATTGGGGCTTCGCCGTCTTCGGCAATTATCGGATTTTCTGATAAATCTTTTGCGTCTTTTGGAAACGCACATGGTTGAGGGTCGGGAGCAACGGGCGTTTGGGCGGATGCCGAAGAGGGTATAGAGAATAGAGTTAAGAGGAAGATAAAGATAATTAACTTTAAAATCTTTGGCAGCGCAGGCATAAGTTCAGTATATCAATAATTGTTGATTGTTGTGTTGCTAACGATGTGTGGAGAAGGTCTCACCTTGATTCAAGGATGAGACCTTAAATCTAATAATTTTAACGATGTATCGATTTAACAATTACTCTGGAATTCTGACAGTAGTGACGTCTACGCCTGTGACCCTTCCAATAAGCTGGAGAATTAGCCAGGACGCGACAACTAAAACAATACCGATTACGGCATAGGTGAGTATGCTTTGCGCCTGGCCGACGTTTTTAGGATCGCCGCCCGAGGTGATGTATTTAAAACCGCCGACAATAAGCATGACGAAAAACGCGATCCCTGCCGCCGGAGCGAGCAAAGATATTATGCGTTGCAAGACGTCTAGGATATCCGTAATCTGGGCTGGGCCGTCCATATAAACCTGTAGTTATCGTCTGCCTTGCTAACTTTTTAGCACTCTAACTGTTTTACAGTTGGAATACAGACTCCTCCGCTTAATATCGGGATTCCGAAGAAGGTCTCTACAAGCCTGATCAACGCAAAAGCAATCAAGACAACAACTAAACCGATTAAAGCAGCTGTTATAGTGCTTCTTGCGTTTGCGACAGCTTTTTCATCTCCACCTGCAAGTATCCAGCGAATACCGCCAACCAAAAGCATGATGAATGCGATAACAAAGGCAACAACGATTATGAATTGAATAACTGCTTGGACAATTCCGATTATGTTGTTGACGCCGGGGTCATCAAGGGGAGGTGGTACTATTGGGCCTTCTCTATCAAGTGGAGCAGGTTGAGCAATTAGTACGGGAGCATAAAAATTAGCGTTTTTGTGTACTAAGTCGATTATTTTTTTAACTTTTAACATATATTTATCTCACCTCCTCATGGACTTGATCTTGTCGGTAGCTGAAATCCTCCTGAAATAATTTCTATACCAAAGAAGGTTTCTACCAATTTGATTATAGCAAAAGCACCCAGCACAATTACCAGTCCCAGAAGACCCCAATATATTCTGCTCCAGGCGGTTGAAATGTTTTTGGGGTCACCGTTCGCGAAGATAAAGCTATAGCCCGCGAATATCATCCAAATCACGGCGATTACGAAGGCGACGATTATAAGAAGCCAGATGCCGTTTCTGATGAAACCCGCGATGAAATCGGAAACGCTTTGGTTGCCAATATCTACCACTCCTGAGGGGGCTTCTATCGTTCCGATTCCGGGTTGGACATTCCCTGGCGCTTGATCAATAGGGCCGCGGGGAGCATCCTGATCACCGACGCCGTCTTGCGGAGGCGGGAAGGACGGGTCACCTTCTCCTTGAGCGAAAACCGTGGTCGATGAGAAAAGGAAGAGCAGGAGAGGTAAGGTAAGTGTGATTAAAAGCTTTTTCATTTGCGTTTGTTCAAGGATCTCACCTCTTCGAGTCTGAGCGATGAGGGCTTGTCCCTCAGAGTCGAAGACTTTCGAAGACTCAAGGAGAGACCTTGAAGCTTCTAAAACTGAATGTTTGTACCCAAGAAATACTGTACAGCTTTTAGGATAACAAATGCCAGAGCGGTTACAACAAGGCCGACAACGGCATAAGTTATCATCGCGCCTGCCGCCGACAACTTTTTGGGGTCTCCACCGGATGTTACGAGTCTGATTCCGCCAATAATTATGAATACAACAGCGATTACACCAGCTATACTTGTTAGGATAAGAATGAGGTCGCTTGCCAGGCTGCCTATGTCGGAAAAGAGTCCGGCTGGCTGAAAAATGTCACTGTTAATTCTAAATTCTGCAGCGTATGTGTCAAACATGGACTAATTGTTAATTTCTAATTTTTAATTTTAAAAAATCTGATTTAAGGTGGCATCCTTGAGTCCTCGAGAGGTGCCCTACCTTAAATCTTAAAAGTTCAAGGATGAGACCTTAACAAGGATCTCACCTTGAACACCAGATTCTCCGAGTTTTCTACGTTATCGTCGTTCCCAAGAACAATCTGTTAACTACTTGTAATATAGCAAAAGCCAAAAGAATAATGACAAAGCCAATTATGGCGTACATTAGCCTTCCTCGTGCCTTGCCAACGGCTTCTGGGTTGCCCCCGGACGTGATGAATTGAATACCAGAAAATATTATGAATAGGACTGTAATCATGCCAGCGATGGGGAGGACAACTTTGAGCGCTGCTTCAACTAAAGTTGGAACCAAATCCTGCTCTTTTTTAAATTTCAAATCGTCGACAGCGATATCTTTTAGGCAGTCACTGAAGCCTTTACATGGTTGGGACGAGGTGCCCGAACCGGGTTGTTGTGTGTTCCTGCCACCCGGGTCTGGTTGAGTATTCCCGTCGTCCTGATCTGGTGGGGAGGCGGTTTTTAGAAAACACGCGGGATGTCCGTACGAATCTATCTCTTCTTCAGTAGCCGAGTTGCAGCCCTCCGGTGGTCTGTCTCGTCCGCATCGGGGGCCGCCCGTAGTTACATTATGTACATATGGATCTGAGCAATGATTGGCAGAGACAGGGTTCGAGAGGACGGAAAGTGGAGCCAAAATAAGAAAGATAAAAATTAAAATAGTGAGAGAAAGTTTTTGCCAGATCATTTTAAAAACCCAAAGTAGGGCCCAAGATACTCGAACCGATAAATCGTAGAATTAGCACGCTGAGTATTAAAAAGATCAAGCCCGCAATAGCAGCGACAAACATGTCTTTTCCCGCCGTTAACTTTTGTTGGTCTCCAGATGAGGTGATTACTCTTATCGCGCCAATTGACATGAGTATCAAAGCGATTCCGCCCGCTACGCCCAATGAGATTGTTAAGAATCTCTTAATAAAACCGGCGGGGTCGGTGGGAATGTCACCTACTGCCGTATCGCAGACATTGTTTTGGCAAGGATTTTGGCCGGAGATTAGGTTTGATGCGTCTTCTTTATTTGGATCGTTGGTAGGCGGAAGAACTTGCCCACCCGCAGGGTCTATCTTTACTACGAACCTTTTATACGTAAATCCCCCGGAACATTCGCGGGTGTCCCCAGATATCGAATGCTCGTCAACTTTCTCGTTAATGTCGATTACGTATGTCCCAGCTTCTACAGGGGGGAAAGAAACTCTTGTAGAGCCTGTTTCTGGGATCGTGAAGCATCTTTCCTGTTTAAATCCGCCTCCGGTTTGAGTTTTCATAACAGCTTGGTAATTATTGCGGTCGTCGGGGCCTGGTCTTCTGCCACTTGCATCGACGAACGTTTGGTCCGAGGGCGTGAAGGTTCCCGAAGAAGTAACCGTTACGTTTATCGATAGGTATTCGTGTTTTACCTTAAAGGCTGCTGTTTGAACCTCGCTATTACTGCCTTCGGGGTAAAGCCTAATCCTATAAGTATGTCCGCCGTGAAAATAGTCGTCGGGGCCACAGTCCTGGTTTATTTTAACGGCATCCTGGCCGTCTCCGCATACTCTTACAGATATCTTATTCTCTGCGTCAGACCTTACATCTTTTCTAGCCCAAGCGTCATTGACGATTATCCGGTTGTGAGTTATAGACTCGCAGTGATGTGGGTCAGACAATACACAAAGGTCATAATCTTTATTCGGCTGTAATCCCGAAAAGACAATGTCTACGAAAGGAACTGTTTCGTTAAGTTCTGTAAAGGTGGGAGGAAATATGATTTCTTGAGCGTGGGCGGAATTGACTTGGGCTACAAGCGAGGTTGCGAGGACGGCTAGTCCGACAAAAAGTTTCTTGAAATTCATCTCAATTTCAGTTTAGCACTAGGAAAGTGTAGGTAGCAAAAGAAATGATAATTGTTACATTGTTAAATTGGTGATTGATAAATTGTTAGGGAAAAGGTCTCATCCTTCTTTAAGGTGAGACCTTAAATACCAAGAGTTAGATTTAAGGTAGGGCACCTCTTCGAGTCTGAGCAATGAGGCTTACCTCAGAGTCGATGACTCTCGACGACTCCCTCCAAGGGCGGGCAAGCAAGGATGCCACCTTAAATCGCTTCTTCTGTTGTACCAGTTTTCAACTGGTATAATACAAGGACGGTAAGTGCCGGTTTCCCATGCGAAAGATCTTTGTTTTTATTCTAATTGCTGCTTTGGGGCTTTTCTATGGAGTTTCCACAACGCGCGCGGACGAGATTGAAGACTTGCAGAAACAGATTAACGATCTCGCGAAACAGTTAGAGGGCTCTAAAGCTGCGACAACACCTCTGGAATCTGAAGTTAAATCCCTTGAAGGACAATTAGCATCGATCAATGGTCGACTTGTTGTTTTGCAGAAAGATTTGCAAAAAAGCGAGGACGAGCTGGAGCTTCAAAAAAAGATACTGGCAAGGACGGTGCGAAATTTTTATATAGGAAGTTTTATTGATATACCGCTCCTGACGCTGTTTTCTTCGGGGGACGCGACGAGTGTTCTAAGAACGATTACCTTTCAGCAAGAATCGAGTAGGCAAGACAGGGCTTTTATCAGAAATATTTCTGAGCAAATTGTAAAACTCGCGGACGACAAAAAAAGATTGGCAACAGCTCAGGGGCAAATAAATAAGCAGTCACAGTTTTTGAAGGGGGAAATCGCTTCCGCAAAATCTTTTCAATCCGAAGTTTCGGGTAAGATCGCCGCGCTTTCTGCCAAACAACAGGAAATTTTGGCCGCGAAATCCGGACAGTTCACGGCAAGTATTGGCGACAGCGAACTTGCCGACGATTACAACGCGTCTATTAAAGGCTTTCGGGAAGCGGCACCGGCAGGTTCTTTTGCCGTTTTTTCTTTCGGGGCGCATACCCATAGAAAAGGGATGAGCCAGTACGGGGCAAGGGGGAGAGCGCAGTCCGGGCAGAATTATAAGACGATTCTAAACGCGTACTTTGGCAAGCAACCGGTTTCCAAGGAGACCGGAGGTACGATTAAGGTTTCGGGATTTGGCGATATGGATTTTGAAACGACTTATTTGTACGGGATCGCGGAAATGCCTTCTTCATGGAATCCGGAAGCTTTGAAGTCACAGGCAGTTGCCGCCAGAACCTATGCTTACCGATATAAGCAGAAAGGGGATGAGATATGTACTTCAGAAGATTGCCAGGTTTTTTCAAAATCGAAATCCGACAATGTGCCCGCATCCTGGAAAAGTGCGGTTGATTCCACCAAGGGGGAGGTTTTGGAGGACGTTGTTACCTATTACGCTTCTACACACGGAGGATACGCTTTTCCTGTTGGCTGGGATACGACGGACGGTTCGGGAGGCAGTAATTTTGTCGATAAGTCGTATGACAAAATTGGCGGTTCTCCCTGGGTTTATAAAGCATGGTATACCAAGGGCTACAGCCCGTCTTCGGACAAATGCGGGAGGAGTAATCCCTGGCTTAGTCCTGTTGAAATGGCCGATATCGTTAATGCCGCTATTGCACTGAAAACATCAGGAATTGATACAGGTAGAATAACTCCGATAACAACATCCTGCTGGGGGGGCAATCCCTACAGTATTGATGAACTTAGGAATTTGGTTAGCGGGAAGGGGGGGCTTAGTTCCGCAAGTAGCGTTTCTGTTTCACAAGGTAGTGGTTCAACAGGAACGGTTAATATTAACGGGGTACCTTTAAATGGCGATGAGTTTTGTAAGGCATTTAATTTGAGAGCCCCTGGGTATTTGCAGATACCACAATGGTCGGGTAACCAATGCGGCGGCGCGTTTTTTAATATAGAGAAGAAGTAGTGCTAGAATTAATTAGTGCCTGAAGATACGATTCACACCACAAATCCTTTCGCGATGTTCGCGCCTCAACCGATCGGGGTGTCTTTTGAAGGAAGAGAAAGAGGCGAGAAGATCGTTTTGATGTTGCGGGCACACATTGTGACGTTAGTTCCGCAAATTATTTTCGTTATTTTTTTATTAATTTTACCCATTATTATTGGTCCAATACTTTCCACAATAGGAGTTGATATTTTTGGTTCTTTAAACGTGGGCCAGAGATTTTTGCTGGGAGTTTTGTGGTACTTTTTTGTATTCGGTTACGCTTTTTATAAATTTATTTTTTGGTACTTTAATATTTATATGCTTACAAGCGAACGTATAATCGACTTTGATTTTAAGGGAGTTTTACATAGGGAAACTTCGTACGCAAATCTTACCCAGATCGAAGATGTTTCCCCCAAAAGCATTGGTTTTTTTAGCGCGTTTTTTCATTTTGGAAATGTTTTTGTTCAAACTGCCGGCGAAAAACCGGAGTTCGAATTTCACCACGTTCCAAGACCTAACGATGTTGCCAAAGAGATTTTAGAGCAAATAAGAAGAGAAGAGGGAGAAAGGCGAGGATCGGTCGGATAATGATTGTCGAAAATGGTTTTTTTAGTTTAGACTTTTTAACTGGTGCTTTTACGATCAAGGCGTTCGCGGTTTTGTTCCTTGTTTTTTACAGCGTGTTTAGCTTGATTCTTTACAGACAAATCCAGTTGATGGCAAGAAGTGTCCAAATCCAGCTGGCTTCAGTTTTAAAGGCTATTGCGATTGTTCAAATAGGAGTATCGATCGCTTTGATTTTTATAATTATCGGAGCATTTTAAGAAAAGAGAGCTTATATTTATCGCTAAAAAGCTCAAAATATGGAAGAAGCATCTATCCACGTAGAAAAAGTTACAGGGCTTCCAGGGGAAGGCGTAGCCTGTCGCGTTTTTACGACAAAGGTTTCAATTGCCGATTTTGTAGGTACAGTTGTTTCCTGCATTTACGTTGTTGGGAAGGAAGCAGAATCTAGCGAAGTACTTTCGGACGTATTTGATCTTTCTGTTAAAAAACTTGAGGAAGGTGAAGATGGTGTGCTTTCCGCCCTTAAGCAGACGAGCGCAAACGTTAGGAGTTATCTTGCGGGAAAAGACTTGGAGCTTCATTTTGCAACGGTCGTTTTCTATCAAGGCGCGGCTTACATTTGCCGATTTGGAGAAAGTGTAAAAGTATTTGTTTTTAGTCCTCCAAAATCAAGTGAGCTTACTTTTGAGGTGGGTTCGGGCAGAGTCGGGTCGGGACAAATATATCTTTTGGCAACAGAAGCGTTTCTTTCACTTTTTGACACGTCTGTTTTTGCAAAAGAAGCAGAGGTCGATTTTGAAGAAATTATAGACGGACTGGCAACGGAAATTTCGGCCGAAGCTGACCAGAGCAAGGTAGGTGCGGCGTTTGCGCAGATTAGGGGAGATAAACAGGCCGTAATTGACGAGGAGACAGAAAAGGAAAGAGAAGGTAAAGAGGATAAAGAAGGTGGAGAGGATACAGAAGGGACATTAGTAGGAAGCGAAGAGGAAGTTGCGGAGGACAAGACTATCGGTGATGAGATAGCGGCGGAGGACAAACATGAAGTTTCAGAGGGTGCAAGTGTCGAGGAAAGAGGAGTCGGAAGTATTGGCGAGGAGGAGACAGCGGTCCCAAGGGATGAAGGCAGAACTGAGATGCCTGAAGCTTTCGCGAACCAAACAGATTACGCATTTGGTGAAGCCGAACAAGGGGTACGGGAGGAGAAATCACCGAAATTTAAAAATCCTTTGCCCATTATTTTGGGTGCTGTAGGGCGAGAAATTTCAAGGTTGAGGCATGGTGATGTTGGGGCAGTCTTTAGACTCAGACGAAACATAGTTTTTATTGCAGTTGTAGTTTTATTGATTTTGGCAAGTTCGGTGGCGTTTGCGATAAGACAAGGCAACGAAAAAGAAAAGCAGGCCGCATTTGATGCCCATATGGCGACCGCTTCGAGTAAATTTAGCGAAGGTTCCGCGATTGTTGATCTGAACAGACAAAGAGCGAGGGAAGTTTTGATTGATGCGGAACGTGAAGTTGGGCTTGCTCTTGAACTTAGGCCTAAAGATGAGCGCGCGCAAAAACTCAAGGATGATATTGCAGCTAGATTAAAAGCTACGGAGTCTAATTCGAATGTGAATTTTTCGACTTTTGCCCAAATCGGGGAGAGTGTTAATTCTTTGGGAATTTCGGGGAAAAACGTGGTAGTGGTTTCGGTTGACAAAATTACGGTTGTTGACAGTGGTGGTGAGACAGTAGATGAGGTTGAAGGAGTGAAAGGAGCAAAAACGGCGCAAGTTTTTGACAGCAGAGTTTTTGCGAGCAGCGGCTCTGGTGTTACAAGAGTGAATCTTGGAGGAGGGGAAGCTGTTAGGGTTGCGGATGGTGGTGCAGGTGAAGTAGGTGTATTTTTTGGAAATGTTTATCTGCTTTTTGGCAACAAGATCGACAAACATGTGCCTGTAGAGGGAGGTTACTCTGGTCCAAGCGCGTATTTGTCAGGCTCTTACGATTTTGGTCAAAACCCCAGCTTTGCGATCGACGGTATGATTTGGGTTTCCGGAGGTAACAAGATTTATAAGTTCAACAGGGGGCAGGAAGAAACATTTTCTGTTTCTGGAATGCAGGGGAATCCGACTTTCGGTGTGATCTACACCAGTGGTGAAATTGATAATTTGTATGTCGTTGACCGCGCTAATTCGGCGCTTTTGGTTATCGGCAAAGACGGAGTTTTCAAGAGTGCTTATCAGTCGCCGGAATTTGCAAAAGCTGCCGATGTTTTAATCAACGAAGACGAACAGAAGATGTATATTACTTCCGAAAACAAAGTGCTTGTCGCACCCCTTTAAACTTGATTTTGAAGCTAATTTTTGGTAGACTGTGTCTTCCTGTTCTCTCTCAAAATCGAAAGATTTTGAAAAGGAGAAATACGATTTATAATGATTTGAATCTGGCTTTGCCAGTTCAAATTCTCCTCTTAAGGGAAAGAGGAATATTAAGGAGAAAACCGTAGGTTGTCTCCTTAAAGTAACCTGGGGATGTATTGTTTCGACAGGATGGCTCTTTAAAAACTGCAAGCCGAATACGATTCTAAGTGCGTCAAACTTGAATCAAATTTACGTGCAGACAGAGATGTCTCACCGGCTCCAAGAGGCTTTGCTTTTGCATAAGTTTCTTTAAGAGTCTGTCTTTTAAGTCTTTTCTCGACGTGACTTACTAGGCAACAACTCAGTCGAGAGTAGGACTTAGGTTCTGATCAAACCTCAGTCTGAAACTTAGATCTTTGTTCTAAATTAGCCTGTTAATCGGCCACAATTTAAAACGAGATTTTATAGATTAAATAAGCTTGTAGATGTTTTTAAAATGTTTTCTTGGACGAGGGCTCAAAACCCTCCATCTCCACACACTCTCTCTGGTCATCCTGAACTTGATTCAGGATCTAAAAATGGATTCCAGATCAAGTCTGGAATGACAAGTTTGTAAGTTATCGACTTCGATCGAACAATATTCAATCCGTTTGTCATTCTCGACCAGACCCTTGAATCTAGATCCCCGCTTTCGCGGGAATGACGGGAAGAGTAGTTATTTGTTCTCTCTTATCTCTCTCTCGACGTCGCGTTCTATCGTTTTTTTCTTAAGATCTGCTCGTTTGTCGTA
This sequence comes from Candidatus Curtissbacteria bacterium, assembly GCA_024654445.1. Taxonomy (NCBI): domain Bacteria; phylum Candidatus Curtissiibacteriota; species Candidatus Curtissbacteria bacterium. Next base: position 233,985 of record JANLHP010000017.1, read on the forward strand.
TTTTGCTTTTGTTTTGGCGAGTGCAACCTCTGTTTTTGCTAGATTTCCTTTTATGTAGATAGAGAGCGGAACAATTGTTAGATTTCCGCCCGCAATTTTCCCTAACCAGTTTAGAATCTGCCTTTTGTGCATTAAAAGTTTTCGTTCGCGCCGGCTGTCCGCGTATTTTTGGGAACCCATCCAGGGATTTATAAAAGCATTGACCAAGAAAACTTCGCCGTCTTTAATCCTGGCGAAGCTTTCGGAAAGGTCAGCTCGCCCAGCACGGATAGACTTGATTTCTGCCCCATTCAATACGATTCCAGCCTCGACTTTTTCCAAAATATGGTATTTATTTTTGGCTCGTCTGTTAAAAATTCTCATTTGAATTTGTCATTCTGGCTTGTCCAGAATCCGATTTTGCTTGCAAAACTTATCTTCTGGAGTCGCTTCGCTCCCCAGAATGACGTAAGTAAGTTGCTGCTTGTCCTATAATTTCTCAAGAAATTAATGAGAAGAAATTGTATTCTTCGAATATAATAGCATCCCAAATGGCTTTATCTTTTTTAGATTTGGTTTTTCCCAAGCGCTGTGTTTCTTGCCGTAGGCTTGGAAATTATATATGTACTGATTGTTTTTTGAAAATTGAGTTTTTGGAACATCCGGTTTGCCCGGTTTGCCAGAGACAGGCAATAGGTGGGCGAGTACACCCTGGGTGTAAGACGCTGTATACGTTGGACGGACTAGTAGTTGCTTGTAAATATAGAGGTCCGGTTCGAAATGCGATAAAGAAGGTGAAATATAGATGGGTTCGAAGCATCGAAAAGGTTTTAGTCGATCTTTTGGTCTCGCAAATTTGGAGGTTTGACTTACCGGAGGATGTAATCCTGGTGCCAGTCCCACTTCATATTAAACGTGAAAGGTGGAGAGGATTTAACCAGTCCGAAATTTTGGCAAGCACCCTAGGGAGAGAATTCAAAGTTCAGTCTAATCTATCGATTAATCGATTAATCGATACAAAAGCGCAAGTAAGGCTGGATAGAAAAGCAAGGAAAGAAAATGTGAAAGGGGCTTTCGCTATTGCGAGGGGTGCAAAAGTAGAAGGGACAAATATTATATTAGTGGATGATGTTTATACGAGCGGTTCGACGATGAGCGAGTGCGCAAAAGTTTTAAAAAAAGCTGGCGCAAAAAGCGTTTTGGGAGCAGCAATTGCTCTGGGGTAACTCTCCACCATGTCATTATGTAGCCCTTCACTCCTGTCATCCTGAGCGGAGCGAAGGATCTGTCCTTTGTTCAGGGTAAACTCCGCGCGAGAATCTTTTCTAGATCCTATTTCGAGTTCGCGAGAAACAAGCTCTCTTTTCGTGGTCGTTGCCACTCCAGGATGACAAGGGCGATGCATTTTGGTAGAATTTGGCCGATATGACTGAATCTGACGCAGGAACAATACACTCACAAGCAGAACAAGCTCGCGAACGAGGGGATTTTACAGAAGCATTGAAGCTTACTGAGGATGCTTTCGCCGCTTATAATTCCGAAGGAAATGGTGCTAAAGCTGCTGAAGTCTTAGCGTCGAAGACCTTAACTCTTCGCCACTTATATGAGCAGACTGGGGATATATCTTATTTGGATCAGGCAAAAGAAGAGGCTAGAAGATCGGTCCAGGTTGCTACAGCCAGCGGTGTTGGTGGAGCCACGATTTTGCCTCGTTACAATTTAGCAAAAGTCTTAGAAACTTCTGGAGAATTAGAAGAAGCTACGGGAGTAATGGAAGGGGTTGTTGATGACATGATGAAAAATCCTCCCGAGGAGCTTAAACGTCCATCTGTTAAAGCGGAAATGGAAGTAAGACTTGCAACTTTCGAGTATAGAGGTGGCGATAAGAGTGCTTTAGAGCGAGCAGAAAAATCACTTTCAGACCTTGAAGCAGCGGATGAACCAGATGAGTATGCCAGAGATGTTTGGGTTTCTGGTGGCCATATGAAAATTGCCGCGATGTTAGTTGAAGATGATCCTGCGAAGGCAAAAGAACACTTAGAAAAAGCAAGAGCAATTATTGACGGTAACCCTAAATTAACACTTCGAAGAGCTCAATTCGAAAAACTCTCCCAAAGCTTCAGTTAACTCCAAATCCTGAATAAATACTAGACAATGGCGGAGGAGGTGGGATTTACAACTAAAGTTGTAGTATAGTGCACTTCGCTTGCACTATAAACGAACCCTTCCTGCGGAGGCGAGAGGATTCGAACCTCTGAGAGCCTTACGGCCCTAGTTGTTTTCAAGACAACCGCACTAGTCCACTATGCGACGCCTCCGAGTTGTCCAATTATCGCACTAGTCCACATTAGGCCCGCAGATCTGCTATGCAGATCGAGGACCGCATGCCATGGCCCTGAGTAATCGAAGGGGCACTGTATATGCGACCTCTCCCAGTTGGCGGAGGAGGTGGGATGTGCGCTTTTTGCGCGAATAGTGCACTCCGTTTACACTATTTACGAACCAATGGGTTCTCATCAGCCACCTCTCTTTTACAAAATTAGGACTAAAAAAGCCCAATTTCGCAAAAGGGCGGAGGAGGTGGGATTCGAACCCACGCGAGCCGGTAAAGGCTCAAGGGTTTAGCAAACCCTCGCAATGGACCAACTATGCGACTCCTCCTAAATTGCTGCCTCATTTTACCAGAGACAGGTTTGTACATCAATGAATTATGAGTTATATTTACCGCAATAATCTTAAGATTGGTACTGTGATTCTTAATTTCAATCTCACCAGAAGAAACTTACTCGCAATTTTTCTTGGTTTTTTAGTGTTCTTGGTGCTTTTTATAGTGGCAAAAGTGTTAGTTTTATTCACATTTCATCAAGCGGTGTTGAATTTTCCTTTAGGAGATATTGAGGGTTCTCTTTCCCGTCAGCCATTTGCTGCCATCCTTTGGATATCAAGAACCTTGTCACTAATGGCTCCGTTATTAGGAGGAGTTGTAATAGGTTATATGGTTAGAGAAAGAGGATGGTTTTATGGTGGTTTGCTGGGAGTTTTACTGGCAATTATTTTTATGGGAATTATCTCTCTAGGTTTTTTTGTGCCCGAATCTTTTAATCCCAACTCATTCGGCGAGATTATACTTGAGGTGATTTTTTACTTGCCTTTATATGTAGTTTTGACTGCTCTTGGAGGTTGGTTGGGAGAAATACTTAAAAACAGGAAGTCATTGGTTTGATCTTTTTGTGATAAACTAAAACTGCCAAAATGCCCAGATTCCACAAAACAGACGTAAACGTAGACCATCACTCCGGCAGAGTTATTTCCAAGGAAGAACTTGATGCCAAAAGACAGGCAGCGGTTGAATCCAGAACGATAGTTTCCTGGAAATCTCCGGTCCACATTTTTAAACAAAGGTCTAAAAAATACTTCACAAAAGTGGCGCTTTACGCGTTTGTCTTTATTCTGGCGGCGATCGCTTTTGGAGAATTTTTCTTGGTCGGTGTAATTATCGCTTTGGTTTTTGTTGTTTATGTATTTGCCAATTCTGCTCCAGAGGTAATTGAACACAAAATTACTAATTTGGGGATAATCAGCGGTGGGCGAGTATTTTTATGGGAAGAGCTGGATTCTTTTTGGTTCGATAAAAAGGGAGATGAGAGGCTGCTTTTGGTGCAAACTCACATGCATTTTCCTTCGCGGTTGATCTTGATTCTGACAACGATTTCGGAAAGAACCCTTTTAGAGCAACTGGAAAGACATCTCCATTATCACGCTGCACCGGTGCACACACTTTTGGATAAATGGGCCCATAAACTTCAGAGTAAAATAAGCTTAGATTAGCCTTCTGAAGCTTGCGGTACTCGTTCTGAAACAGAACTCCGTGCCTAAAACTCCAAAGCAAAATTTCATTGGATTAATTTTTATTGTCATTCTGGAGCCCTTCATTCCTGTCATCCTGAGCGGAGCGAAGGAATCGTCCTTTGTTCATGATAAACTCCGCGACAGAATCTATCCTTGAGATCCTATTCGAAGAAAAGCTTTGCTTATCGGTCGTTTTACTCCCTCCAGGATGACAACCCTTAATGTACACAGCCTTCGGCTGGTATAATTACGACGTTAAGTTGCGAGCAAAATTGGATATTATGTTTGTCCCTGTAGTTCAATTGGACAGAACGCTTCCCTGCGAAGGAAGAGATTGGCCGTTCGAGTCGGCCCAGGGGCACCATTTAATATGAAACTGACAGACGAAGAGGTACAAAATAAAATAAAAGATTTACCGCTGTGGAAATATTCCGACGGTTTTCTTAGCAGAGAGCTGGAGTTTAACAGTTTTAGCGAGGCGCTGGAATTTGTAAATAATGTCGGTAAATTGGCGGAAAAGATGAATCATCATCCAAATATTTTGATGCATGATTACAAGAAAGTAGATATCACAACTTCTACTCACGACGAAGGTGGTGTTACCGCAAAAGACTTTGAGTTAGCAAGGGGAATCGAGGAACTGACTTAATGATCAAATGTACATTCGAAAATGGGACGCCGGCTTCTTTGAGGCATGTTGTGGTGGATGCGATTGTAGTAAACAAAAAGAAAGAAATTTTACTCGTTAAGCGATCAAAAGATAAAGTTACAGAGGGTGGTAAGTGGGCACTGCCTGGGGGATTTATGGATCGAGACGAAACATTAATTGAAGCTGTTCTAAGAGAAACGAAAGAAGAAACAGGCTGGGAAATTGGGGACGTGGAGCTTTTGAGGGTTGTTGATAATCCGAAAAGGAGAAATGAGGATAGGCAGAACGTTGCATTTTTTTACACATGTGTTCCTGTTAAGAAATCCGGTAAAGCAGACGACGAATCAAGTGAGCAGAGATGGTTTAAGTTAGATGGGTTGCCTGAAGAGGAAGAAACGGCCTTCGATCATCTGGAAATTATCGAGTTTTATTTAAGGAATAAGTAGGAGGCGTCGCATAGTGGACTAGTGCGGTCGTTTCGAAAACGACTTTCGGGGCAACTCGAACGCAGGTTCGAATCCTGCCGCCTCCGCCTTCGTCCGACGAAGAATTATGAAAAGAGTTTTTAGTGCTGGTGGAATAGTAGTAAGGGATTTTGATGGCGAGAAAAAGGTTCTGGTCACTCAACATTCCGGCCATCATGGTTGGGATTTTCCAAAAGGACATGTGGAGAAAGGTGAAAAGAGTGTTGATGCTGCAATTCGTGAGGTGGAGGAAGAGACTGGAGTTAAAGCGGAAGTTGTCGAAAAGGTTGGAGACACGAAGTATTTTTACGACGAGGAGAAGGAGAAAGTTTTTAAGACGGTTGTTTATTTTTTAATGAAATATGTAGAAGAAGGTGAAGCGACTACAGCTTGGGAGGTTTCTGCAAAAGAGTGGCTACCTGTCGACGAAGTAGAAGATAAATTAACGTTTGGTGATTCTAAAAAACTATTTAGTGAGGTAAAGAGTAGAATTTAATAAATTCTGCGGTCCTCGTCGAGCGTGGCTCGACTGCGGGCCTAAGAATAAGTGATTAAATTTGGAGGAGTCGCATATACAGTGCCCCTTCCATAACTCAGGGCCATGGCATGCGGTCCTCGACTAAAGTCTGCGGGCCTAATGTGGACTAGTCAGACATGGTGGGATGCGAGAGTGGTTTAATCGGCGGACCTGGAAAGTCCGTGTAGTCGTAAGATTACCGTGGGTTCGAATCCCACTCCCACCGCAGGAGAACGAGGAGGTTGGTAAATAGTGCAACTGAAAGGCACTATTCGCGCGAATGCGCACATCCCTCCTCCTCCGCATCGGTTTGACGACAGATGAAAAATATTTCTTTAGACGAATTAAATAGGTTTTTAGGAGAGGCTTCTCTTAAAACTTATGCTGGAACCGGTGTGGAGACGAAGGCTACAATAAAGGGTTTTAAAGAATTGGAGTATAGGGATGGCGATTGGTATTACAGGGATAATTACACGGGCTTTTTTAAATCTTGGGGACAGGAAGTAGTTTGGTATAAGGATCAGCCCGTCTGGATGAGTCTTTACGGAGGAGGTTTGGAGAAAGAATTTTATGGAGACGAAGCCTTTGCAATTAAAATCTTTAATTTTTTAAAAAAGGCATTATCTTCCGGGGAAAAGTCCAAGAACTTTCAGCCCAGAGGCCCCAAAAATTTAAGTGATGGGGATTGGGTTTATCATTGTCAATGGACTGGAGATTTATCAGATTTCAAAGGTCATGAAGAAATTTTATATAAAGGCAGGGTGGTATTTACCCACGATTTTATTGGGGGAGTAGTTATTCCGAGAAAAGTGTAGAATACAGGGCGCAGATGGACCAGGTAGACGAGGTTAAGAGCAAGGTAGACATTGTAGAAGTTATTTCTTCTTATATTCCTTTAAAAAAAGCTGGGCGTAATTATTCGGGGCTTTGCCCGTTTCACGGAGAAAAGACGCCTTCTTTTATGGTTTCTCCGGAACGCCAGGCTTTTAAGTGTTTCGGTTGTGGTGAAGGTGGAGATGTTTTTACGTTTCTGGAAAAGCAGGAAGGTTGGGATTTTAAGGAAACCTTGGAGGAGTTGGCAAAAAGAGCTGGTGTTACGCTTCGTGACTTTAAACCGACGAAACAAAGTACTCAGAAAGAAAAATTATTAGAAATTCACAAGCTTTCGGAAAAGTTTTATAACTACATACTTTTGGAGCACAAAAGCGGTGAAAGAGCACGGGATTATTTGAAGAACAGGGGAGTCGAGCGCGATTTGTGGGAAAAATTTGGAATAGGTTTTGCGCCAAAAGGTTGGGAGAATCTAGCTGGATTTTTAGCTAAGCACAAATTTAATTTGGCGGACATTTCGACTGCGGGGCTGGTTGTTGGCAGGAGCGGCAGAGCGGGATCTTACTACGATCGGTTCCGCGAAAGAATTATGTTTCCTCTCAAAGATTCGCGAGGTGTAATTATGGGTTTTGCGGGGCGAGTTTTAGACGCAAATGCCAAAGAAGCAAAATACGTCAACAGTCCGCAAACGCCTATATACAATAAAGGCTCTTTGCTTTTTGGATTGGATTTGGCAAGGAATGCGATTCGCGAGAAAAATGAAGCAGTTTTAGTCGAAGGTGAATTTGACGTAATTTCTGCCCATAAAGCCGGAGTTTTGAACGTTGTTGCTTCTAAGGGAACAGCGCTTACAGAAGGACAGGTGGCGATTCTTTCCAGGATTTGCGACAAAGTTATAGTTTGCTTCGATACGGATTTGGCCGGGGATGCTGCAGCGAGGCGGGGAATAGAACTTTTGGATCTTGCGGGGGTAAGCATTCGAGTTGCAGACATGGGTAAGTTTAAAGATCCGGATGAATTTGCGCAAAATGATCCTGCGGGTTTTGCCCAAGCGCTGGAAAAAAGCAAAGACGTTTATGATTATTTTATAGATTCAGCAAGCAGCAGGTTTAATGCAACGAGCAGTGAAGGTAAAAAGAAAATCGGGCGTGAGGTTTTGCCGATTTTGGGCAAGATTACGGACGACTTGGTGAGAGCGCACTATATCGCCAGGCTTGCTAAGGTGTTGGACCTTGATGTTCAATTGGTTTCGGAGGCTGTCAGTAAAAAGTCCACGTTTATTGGTAGTAGTGATGTTCCAGGCCAGGGTGTTGTTAATAAACAGGTGAGTCAGGAGGATTATTTTCTGGCGCTTTTGGTTTACAAAGAGGACATTGTAAGTGACTTTTTTGAGATACTTAAGGCGCAAGACTTTACAAGTGACAGTGCGAAGAAGTTTTGGGTGGCGCTGCGTGGTATAATTAAGGATCCTAAAATCCGGACTATGAGCCGGGCAGTAGGTAAACTGCCAAAAGATCTTTCCGATTATTGCGACCATCTATATCTTGTCAACCTAAGCCTAGAGTTTGACGATAGGGAATTGTGGGCGCAAGAGGTAATAAAAATTAGCGGTATGATAAAGCGAGCGTCACTTAAAAGACAGCTTGAAGGATTGTCACAGAAGCTAAAAGAGGCTCAAAACAAGGAAAATGACCGCGAAATTGGAATTTTACTCGCGCAATTTGGGAAGATATCAGAAGACATTCGACAACTAGAAGCAAATAGTTAAAGGAGAAAATACAGTGCCAAGAGTTGCAAAATCAAAAACACAAACAGTAGACCCAACAGAAAAAACTGAAGAACAACGCGAAAAAGCGGCTGCTCTAACTCGCAAATTAGAGATCAGGAAACTTCTTAAAAGAGGTAAAGATCAAGGATTTGTCGCGCAAGAAGAAATTCTAGCGATCTTTCCTATGGTTGAGCGAAACATCGAGGAAGTAGATGATCTTTACTTCAAATTGCTAACAGAGGGTGTCGACGTTTTCGACACGACAGAAATGGACTCTTCGGATATGTCCAAATCTGTGACCGAGCTTGAAAAAGAGCTTGAAGGTTTGGCGACACTCGAGGAAGGATATCTTTCTGATCCGGTGAGGATGTATCTGCGGGAAATTGGTCGAGTTTCTTTGCTTACTTATGAGGAAGAGGTTTCTCTTGCAAAGAGGGTTGAGAAGAACGATAGAAGGGCGAGAGAGCGTTTAATTAACGCCAACTTAAGGCTTGTTGTTTCCATCGCCAAGAAATATGTAAACCGTGGACTTACTCTTCTGGATTTGATCGAGGAAGGAAACATCGGACTGATGAGGGCGGTCGAAAAATACGACTGGAGACGCGGATACAAATTCTCTACATACGCGACTTGGTGGATCAGGCAGGCAATAACTAGGGCGATTGCGGACCAGGCAAGGACGATTCGAATTCCCGTCCACATGGTCGAAACGATCAACAAATTCAACAGAATTTCCAGAAAATTAATGCAGGAATTAGGACGTGAACCGACTCCGGAAGAAGTTGCGCTCGAGATGGAGATCGAGCCGGATAAGGTTCGTGAAATTATTAAAGTTTCACAAGAACCAGCATCTTTGGAGGCACCTGTTGGTGAGGAAGAGGATAGCAGGCTTGGAGATTTCATTCAGGACGCTTCTGCTTCACCGACGGATCAGGCAACACAGGCGCTGCTTAAAGATCACATCCGTGAAGTTTTAGGGTCACTTTCACCGAGGGAAGCAAAGGTTTTAGAATACAGATTTGGTCTGGAGGATGGGAAACAGAGGACGCTGGAAGAAGTAGGAAAAGAATTCGGTGTAACGCGTGAGCGAATCAGGCAGATTGAAGCAAAAGCGATCAGAAAACTTCGACATCCTACCCGCGCGAAGAAACTTCGAGACTATTTAGAGACTGTTTAGGCTTCTGTTCTTCTCCTTTTGACTGTGATTTAATAGCAGGGTGAAATTTTTGAAACTCCTCTGGCGAAAGTGGAAGCCGATTGCTCACGCAATTGGTGACTTTCAGGCCCAGGTAATTTTAACTATTTTCTACTTCGTATTTTTTCTACCGCTCGGAATTATTTTTGCAGTAATTGCCGATCCTCTGAGGATTCACTACAGTCGAGCTAAAAAGAAAAGGTCTAATTTTGTTGATTGGGAACACGAAAAGGACAATTTAGCCACTGCTCACCGGCAATTTTGAATTGACCTAATTGGTCTAATTATTCTAATTAACCTAAATAATTTAGAAATTCCTAAATTAAAAAATTGATTAGAAATTAGGAATTAGAAATTAAAAATTTCAGAATGTATATTCTCGGAATCGCATGTTTTTATCACGAATCCAGCGCTTGTTTAATACGCGACGGAAAGGTCGTTGCCGCTAGCGCGGAAGAGAGATTTACAAGAAAAAAGCACGACAGTGATTTTCCAAAAGAAGCGATTAAATTTTGTCTCCAGAAAGCGGGAATTAAGATTAAAGATGTCAATTACGTTGTCTATTACGAAAAGCCATTCTGGAAATTTGCCAGAATATTATTTTCCACTCTAGCTTCTTATCCGCAAGCTTACAGATTATTTGCAAAAGGAATGATTACTTGGCTTTCCGACAAACTTTGGGTAAGGTCGATAATCGCGGACGAACTTAATATCGGCAAAGAAAAGATTCTATTTGTTCCTCATCACGTCTCTCACGCGGCATCGGCCTTTTATCCCTCGGGTTTTGATGAAGCGGCTGTTATGACTTTTGACGGAGTCGGGGAGTGGACAACCGCAACTTACGGTGTTGGACGGGGGAAAGACCTTGATATATACGCTGAAATTAGATTTCCACATAGCATTGGGCTTTTGTATTCGGTTTTTACGGCGTTTTTAGGCTTCGAAGTTAATGACGGGGAATACAAAGTGATGGGCATGGCGCCATATGGAAAGCCGAAATATTTGGACAAGGTGCGAAAATTGGTCAAGGTTTATCCCGATGGTTCTCTGCATCTTAAAATGGAATATTTTACCTTCCACAAGTCTCCAGAAAAATCATATTCCGACAAATTCATAGAGCTGTTTGGTGAACCCCGGCCTCATGATTTCTATTTTTTTACGAGAAGTAGCGGATATCCTGATTATTTTGGAGAAAAACCGAAGAACTACAAAGAGCTTGCGGACTTAAACCAAAAATACGCAGACATTGCGGCTTCGATTCAAGCTTTTACAGAAGAAATAATCCTGAAACTGGCCGATACAGTTCATAGGAAAACTAAGATGGATAATATTTGTATTGCCGGAGGAGTCGGATTGAATAGTGTGGCAAACGGAGTGCTTCTGAGGAAAGGACCTTTTAAAAGAGTATTTGTGCAACCGGCTGCGGGTGATGACGGCGGCAGTTTGGGTGCCGCACTTTACGTGTATCATGCGATTTTAGGTAAAAGAAGAACATTTGTTCAGGATAATTGTTATTTTGGTGCGGATTTTACAGATTCTCAAATTGAAAAGTTTTTGAGAAAAAAGAGGATTAAATTTAAAAAGATCACTTCCGAAGAAAAGCTGACGGATTTTCTTGCGAGTTCTATTGTGGACGGGAAGGTAATCGGGCTGTATCACGGCAGGGCAGAGTGGGGGCCGAGGGCACTTGGCGCAAGATCGATAATGGCGGACCCGAGGCGCGACGAAATGAAGGATATTGTTAATACCAAGATTAAATTCCGAGAGCCTTATAGACCTTTCGCGCCTGTAGTCTTGGCCGAGAAAGCGAAAGACTACTTTGAGCTTGGCGATTTGGAGCACGAATACCTGACACGCTTTATGCTTGGAGTTTTTCCGGTCAAAAAGGATAAAAGGAAGGTGATTCCAGCGATTACTCACGTAGATGGATCGGGTCGTTTGCAGATAATTTCGGAAAAACAGAATGCGCGTTATTACAACATCATCAAAAAATTCGGCAAAAAGACGGGCGTTTATGTTCTAATGAATACCTCCTTTAACCTAAAAGGCGAGCCAATTGTAAATTCACCGGAAAACGCTTTCAATACGTTTTCCAAGTCGGGTTTGGATATTTTAGCGCTTGAAAAATATATAGTTCTTAAGGAAGACCTTTAATCAAAATTCGAAACAATTTCAAATGTTCAAATTTTCGAATTGATGTTTTGAGAATTTTAATTTAAGATTTAGAAGATTGTTTCGGATTTTGATATTCGATATTCGGATTTTTAAACTTATGAAGTTTCTTAAGGGATTTGTTTCTAGAAGCGGTGAGGCTGGGGAGTTGTTAGAGTTTCTGTGGAAAGCTAAGCTTTGGTTTTTGATTCCATTTGTAATCGTTCTTCTTGCGTTTGGTTTGCTCCTGGTCTTTGCTCAGGCTACTGGAGTCGCTCCATTTATCTACACATTGATTTAAAAAAAGAGTTTATTTCTAAGAAAATTAGTGAGGTTTTATATATTGGAGGACTTGAGTAACGGGGGCTATCGCGTCTTGTCCACGAACGAAAGCTGATCCAGGTGTTTCTCTGTAAGTAACAGAGTCGAAGCCGCCACCGGCGGTCAAGTTCACTTCTATCGGTTCATGACTGGAACATAGTATTTTCAGTTCGATGTGATCGGCATCTCCTTCGTGCTGATAGATCGCGTCCACAATTGGTTCTCTGGTACCGTTAACAGGTCTGTTTACGGCTCCTGAATATCCATCGAAACCTAGGGCGGATTTGTAGCCTCTCATGAGGCTGGCTGCATTGGGGACAGAAGGTTGTCTTTCGTTTCGTTCTCGCATTTGAAATTTACACGGGCAGACTTGATAATCTCTCTATGATTAAGAAATATCCTTTGCGTATTTTCTTGCTCTTTACCGTTCTAACTCTGATTATATTTTGGCCCATATTAATGGGAAAAGTCAACCTGAACGGCAATCTTTTAGTTTCTTATTACCCGCCTTATAGTGAAAACCTGCCATTCAAGAACACTGGTTGGGATCAGCTGCGAATTTATTTTCCGTTTTACCAAGTCACTTTCGAACAATTTCGCAATTTTATTATTCCTTTGTGGAACCCATACGCGTTTTCGGGGCACCCTCATGCAGCTGATTTTCAAAGCGCCGTTTTTTACCCTTTAAATGTTTTTGGCTTGTTTTTGCCCCAGATTGAGCTTTGGCATCTACTCAGGGTAACTCCGACGATTTTAGCCTCGTTTTTTATGTTTCTGTATCTGCGCAGCCTTAAGCTTGTTAAGATTGCCGCTATTTTTGGAGCGTTAACTTTCGGTTTTAGCCCTTTTATTCTGACATGGGGAGAAGAAGTGGTGATGTCGCCTCATTCAATTTTGTGGCTGCCCCTAATCTTACTTGCGATTGAACGATTCGATCTTCTTTCTTCCCGTCATCCTGAGCGAAGCGAAGGATCTCAAACTTCGACAATTAGAAACAGATTGCTTCGCTCAGCTCGCAACGACAAGAAATGGTATTTGCTGATAATTTCTCTTTCGACCGCGTTTAGCTTCCTTGCGGGCTACATGCAGACTTCTATTTATCTTTTTATTTTTGTCGCTTTTTACATACTTTTTAGGCTTGGTCTCAAGCCCCTATTCACGCGTGATGGGGCAAAACTTATTGGTGCTTTTGTGCTTGGGGCGATGCTTGCCGCTATTCAGCTTGTTATTTCCGCGGAAATATTTGTAAATTCAGCGCGGTCTCAGATCGCCTTAACAGAGACACTTTTTGAGTTTTTGGTTCCTGTCGAGGGGCTCTTGACGTTTATCGCGCCTGATTTTTTCGGGCATCCGGCAACCTACAATATGTTTCGCGGAGGCTCCGCGCAATATTACGAAGCAATAATGTTTAGCGGTATCGCCGCTCTTCTTTTTGCCCTTTATTCGATTTACGCGAAATATAAAGACAAGCTTGTTCTTTTTCTGACGGTATTTGTTGTTGTTTCTCTATCGACGACTTTAGATTTGCCGACATCGAGGCTATTTCTTTCTCTGCCGATTCCTTTCCTTTCGACTTCAATTGCCAACAGAATTCTTTTTATTGATGCATTTTGTATCGCAACCCTGGGGGCTATTGGTCTTAATGAATGGCTGACGAAGGGGGGGGAGGGGATTTTGAGAGTGGTTGCTGCTTTGGCCGTAGTTTACATCTTTGTGATTGGGTATCTTTTGGCAGCAAAGCAATTTGGACTACCTTACTTTGAGAGGGGTGGGGCTCCAATCGGTCAAACCGTAAATATTAGCCTAAGAAATATGGTAATTCCGTTTGGAGTCTTCACAATTACGACATTTTTGGTCGTTTTTGCAACATTTTTTGCCAAATTCAAGAAAAATGTTGCCATTTTGATCATTTTTATTGCATTTTTGCACATTTTTTACTTTTCTTGGAAGTATTTTTCGTTTAGTGATAGAAAATACGTCTTTCCAACAAGTCCGGAGTTGAGTTTTATCAGAGATCATCAGGAGAATTTCAGGTCGTGGGGAATAGGGGACGCTTTTTTTGAAGTGAATTTTGCGAGTCAATACGGTCTTTACTGGCCAGAAGGGTATGACTCTCTCAACAACAAGAGCTATGGAGAGTTTACGTACGCGATGCAGGGGCAAGACCTTAGCTCGTTCACATTTCGGGCGGATGCGAGCTTGGGGCGGAGTGACACCGCGACTATTCTGGGTAGCGAGGCGAGAAGAAGACTGGTTGACATGGTAGGTGTCAAATACGTTATCGGGAAAAACAGTGAAAGTGAGCTAATTACCAAAAACAACTTCAAGAAAGTTTTTGAAGGGAATAAGTATTCAGTTTTCGAGAATTTACAAGTTGTACCGAGGGTGATGCTTGCCTCTAATTATGAGGGACCGCCTGATTTTAAGGATGATTCCCTGAGTGATTCCGAAGTTAAAAAGATACGACGAAGCAGGATCTTTGAAAAACTGACGAGGAAAGATTTTGACTTCCGAAACACTGTGATTTTGGAAGAACCTTCTCCTATCAGTCCGCAGTTTGGGGAGGGAAGTGCGCAAATAACTAGGTATGAACCTTCTGAAGTTGTGGTTAAAACAAGATCCGAACAGCCGAAATTGTTGGTTTTAAGCGACAATTATTTTCCCGGGTGGAAGGCGACGGTTGATGGGGATGAGGTCAAGATTTTGCGGGCTAATTACACATTTCGCGCTGTTCCTCTAACTCCTGGCGAGCACAGCGTGAGGTTTGTTTACGATCCGCTGTCATTTAAGTTGGGTGTGATTGTTTCTGCGGTGAGCCTAGGGGCACTAGTTGTCTTCTTTATGAGGCCACGTTTTAAATTGACCTAATTTTTCTAATTTCTAATTAATCTAAACAATCCCCAATTATAAAAGTCCTAAGTGTATTTATTAGAAATTAGGTAATTAGAAATTTTCAGGATTATTTTAAAGCGAAATCGATTGATGGGTTGATTTGGTTTTCTTTAAGAAACTCCTGGTTGATTGTAACGGTTGGTAAGTAGTTTTGCGCGATAAAAGCGGAAAGTAAATTGCCAGTTCGTTTATGTCCAGGAACATTAAAATGTCCATCTCTTTCAAAATAATAATCTTGAGAATTTTTAACGGCCATGAATTTTAGAAAGTCCAAATTAGCGATTTTCTTATCGTTGAGAAAGTCCCGAAACTCCCTTTGAGGCTGCTCTTCTTCCAGCTTGTAACCATCTTCAATCTGTCTTCCGATCGACTTTGCTTGTTGCGGGTCAGTTAGGATGGTAACTATAAACGCGCTTTGATTTTGTGTAACCAGGTCGTTAATTCCGGCGATTAAGGTTTTGGATTTTTCAATTCCTTGTAAAATTTCAGCGACACACGAAGTATTTGTCGCAGTAATATTTGAAAGACAAGGAACCGCTTCTTCTTGAGAGATCGACTTTGGAGGATTTTCTTGAAACCCGAGTGATTTTTTAATTTTTTTAACTGTATTTGGAGAGCCTTTTTCCATTGCAGACATTAAAAGGATTCCGAGGTGGGTATTTCTGACAACAGGAATTTCGTATATCCAGTTTTTCTGGTAAATATTTACGATGTAACCGTCTTCTGTTGACTGAAACTTGGATGTGATTTTATGCGGCAAGCCTCTTTCGTCTACCTCATCCCAGTTCATTTCCAGTAGATCGGTGACGTCGTTGTAAGGGAAGAGGTTGAGAACAACAAGGTCGGGTTTATACTTTAGACCCATTTCATTTAAGAAAACGTAATAGCTATCTAGGGTTTTACCGCCAGTAAAACCCGCGTTGATGACTTCGAAGTTTGTATCAAGATTTGATTCTTTCGACCAGGTATTAAGGTTGTTTTCAAGAACTTTGGCGAAAGTTTCTTCTTCGTTTACTCCCCAGCCAAAGGTCATTGAATCTCCAAGCAAGAGAATCCTGTAAGTATTTTGAGGCTTTTCCAAAGATATTTCACGGCCACGAATTCCTTGTGAGTTTGTATCTACTTTATGTCTAAATTCCAGAGTGTATGCGATATGGTCGTAGTCTTTAACATCTTTTTGAAGCGTAATTGGGAGGGTTTCTGTACTATCGAAAATATTCATTCCTCGAAGTCTGGCAAAGTTGTAAGTGTTTTGAGGAAGAGTGTGACGGACTATATATTCGCCGACAAGAATCGAAAAAGTAAACGTGAGCAGTGAGATTACGAGGCCGATGATGGTCGCGTGCTTGATTAAGGTCTTAGATTTTTCCTGCATTTATTGGAGCGATACTATTTGAGGGCGAAATCGACTGCTAGATTGATCGTAACTTCGTTCTGACCGGGTTGGATCTGGCTTGCTTTCTGCATGAGATCTGCTTCGCTTCTTGCCATCATCGGAACAGGGTATCCAAAATCACCTTGCTCTTGAATCTTTACAGCTTTGCCGAGTTTTCTTCCGGAAAGTTTCGCGAGTTCTTCGGCTTTACTCTTTGCTTCTTCTACCGCGTCTTCTCTGGCCTTACTCCTTGCTTGTTCCATGGTTTCATCGTCGATCGTTAGGTTCGGGCCGTAAAGGTTGGTTGCTCCATTTTGAGTGAGTGCTGCAAGTACCTCGTCCGATTTATCAAAGTTTCGCACTGTGATTTCTAAAGTAGTCGAAACTTGATTAGTATTTGGTCGGGGAGGCGCGGGATAAATCATGGGTGCGGGTTCCGTGCCGCCTACGGAAGTTTCATAGCCTGGCCCGCCGGAGAGGTTTTGAGTCTTGATATCTTTTTCCTCAACGCCTAGCTGTTTAATTGCCGAAACGAGATTTGATACTTTCTGGCTATTTTCTTCTCGAGCTTTGTCTAAGTTATCGTTTGTAGTCTCGATAGTTGCGGAGACTTTGGCGACATTTGGAGTTGCTTGAGTTCTACCCTCAGCGGTTACTGAAATTGTTTCTTGGGTTTTCGCTTCCCAGGGTCTTAGCCAAAAAGCGGCGAGAGTAAGAATTACAATTACTATTGGCCAAATAAGTGCTGTGTATCCTGGCTTATTTCTCATACGGGTGAGTTAAGAGTAGCGTGAAGGCTGTTTTTTGTCAATTTGAGCCAATTGGGTTTTTTGAGCCTTCCAGAATAACTTTTTTAAGGACATCAAGGTCGATATCCTCCGTCTTTTTAAACCTGATACAGCTTTTGCCAATGCTTGCCTTTGGGAGATCGTCTTTATGAGCTTCGGCGACGTATTTTCCATCTTTTACACCGCAAACGTAGACGGAAATGTAGTTTTTTTGGCTAGCCAGAGCAATAGTTGCCCACTCTCCTTCGCGACCACTTGCATACTTGTAGTGGTATTTTCCGTAACCAATCATGCCCGTTTCGATGTATGGTTTGAGCTTTGGAACTGTTTTTTTAATTAGTGCGTGGAGTTTTTTAATCTCGGATTTCTCGGCTCTTCGATGAGGTCGATATATTCTTCCGGAGTCTTAGCAGGAGTAGTTTTAAACATGTTCATAGTTGAGATTATATCAGGGCTGTGATTTAAATTGAGTAAGATGAACTTTTTGGCGATTCTTGTTATTGTTCTTAAATTTATTGTCCCTGCATTAATTCTAAAATTTCCGTTTCAAGCTTCGTGGGCTAACTATTTCCTGGACGTTGTAGACGGAGATATTCTACAAGCTATGGGAATGAACGAGGCTTTATATCAGAACGTTGATAAGGTGGCGGATTACGTTTCTTATATTTTCATGTTGATTGTTGGACTTAGATGGAGGATTAAAGGGTTAATTGTCGCCCTTTTTGCTTACAGGACGGTTGGGCAAATTTTATTTTTTGCAACAGGGAATGAAATGATGTTTTTCTACTTTCAAAACTTTCTGGAGCCTCTTTTTATGGCGTATTCACTGTTGATTTTTAAGAGGGGATCAGAAGAAAAGGCTTATAAATCGTACAGAAAGCACATTATTTTAATCTGGGTGATTGTCATTGGATACAAGCTTTGGAACGAGTGGTATCTGCACTTTGCAAACATAGACCTGTCGACGATATTTTTCGGGTTTAACGGAGGCAGTTAGGTAGAGAGACGACCGCGGATTCTTTGAAAAACGTTGGGTTTTGAGAAAGATGATTGGATGAAAGGAGCGGGTTTTCCAGCTTTAAATCTGGAATTTTCTGTTTCCAATTCGTCTATTTTCGCATGAAGTTTGTTTATTTCTTCTTCGCGGCTTCTGATCCTCCTATTTTTACCGAAGATTGTTAGAGAATCTGTAATGGACCGCGCCAAATAAACTATCGAAGAAATTCCGACTCCAATTAGAATTGACGCGATTGTGATGACATAAAGCGGGACGTTGGTGAACGTGTACCCAAAAACGCGCAGCGTGATCGGCGCCGTATTCTGGAGCGCGAAAAACGAGAAAACTAATGCAACTAGCAACGTAAAAATTAAACTTATCATTCTAGATTAGAGGTTAATTGGAAAATGAAGGAATAAGAGGGGAATTTGGTAATAACATTGTAAGATGTTTTTGGTTAAAGTTTTTCTTTTTCCAGCATATGTTCACGGAAGACCTTTTTCTCTTCGTCTGCTGAAGGGAGGAGCGATTGGAGCACGTGGTGATATTTTCTCGGATTATGGATTAGATAAAGCGATACCTCTTTTCCCAGAGCCCAGTTATAAAGTTTTAGAGAACCGTAATTTAAGATTCTGCCGATAACATCTTGCTCTATTCGGAGTGAACCTAGATGTTCTAATTTATACTTTTCTTCTCTCCTGAAAATTAACCCCTTTTTATGAATTATTTCTTTGGAAGTAATTTCGTAATATTCGTTTAACCATTGGATGATGATAAAGATCATGATGAATGTTTTTACTAGAACCAGAAGTATGAAGAGAGGGATATTAAAGATAATTAAGTCAGGACTAATCGCGTTTTTTACGGTTGGTGAAAGAATAAAATTGTGGAATATAATTATTCCTATCGCCGCGATTATTTCGAGGGCGAGGAGTCTTAAGACAAGGAAAGTAATACTTTCCCGGATTGTCAGGTGAGAGACTACAATTTGTTCTTCCTTACCGTTTTTGTTGAGTCCTAGGAGTTTTTTGTTTGCAATGCCAGGCATTATTCAGTGGTTTTGCCGTCGAAATGTTCTTCGCTTGCTTCTGTTTCGGCTTTGGTGTGGTGGACGGTGCCGTCTTTGTGGTTTGGAGGAGAATAGACGGTATATAGTTTGAGGTCCTCGGTTTGTGAAGTGTTAACAACGTTATGTTTTGTTCCTTGGGGCACAATGATTGCGGAACCATCCTTGATGGGTGTTTCTTGGCCGTTTAAAATCGTTTTTCCTTTGCCTTTTTCAATCCTCAAAAATTGATCGAGATCATGAACTTCTTCTCCGATTGCCTCTCCAGGCTTAAGGCTCATTACCACGAGTTGAGAATTTTTCGCGGTATACAGAACTCGGCGGAAGTCGTTATTCTCTAAAGTCGTTTTTTCGATGTTTGTGACAAGGCCTTTCATGTGAATAATAATAGCACGGGGGAAAAGTTACTTGTCGACTTTTTGCTCGACTTCCTGGGGAGTTGTGGGCTTAACGAGCTGCATAAGTTCGACTAAACCGTAGGCGATTAATGCGTAGACAAGCATCGCGACGATTGTCGTCCATTCGAAAACAGAGCCTTCGGTGACAGTTACACGGAATAGAGTTCTGAAAGGAGAGGTCAATGGGTCGCTGAGAGTGTAGACAAGGTCTGCGAATCCGCTTGCGGGGTTTGCGCCTAGTGCTTTTAAGGTAAATCTCAGGGCGAGCAAGACTTCGACAACACCAAAAACGTACCAGATTATCTGATAAGTTCTAAAAATGGCTTTTTTCTTTTGATAAACGCTTTGCGGGTGTTCTGCAGTAACCGGGGGAGTTGTGGTTGTAGTTGTTTTAACTTCTCTTTCAACCGTAGCCATGTCTAAGTTCACTATAGCAAAGGTGGAACTCAATGCCAAGGGTGTTGACGAGTAGGAAATGAGAAGCTATACTAAATGCAAGTTACTTGCATATGATACAGATTAAACACGATTGTCGGGAGGAACTAAGAGAAGCAGATCTTAAGGCTACTCCCGCACGCTTGGGTATTCTTCAGGCGCTTGAGCACACAAGCAAACCGCTGGATGTCAATTCCCTCATTAGTTATCTCAAACGACACAACATAAAAGCAGACGATGTGACCGTTTTCCGCATTATGCATATGCTTTCTGATCGTGGCCTTGTGACGCCCCTTCAACTTGGAGAGGGTAAATTTCGTTATGAGCATAGCGGAAGAGAAGACCACCACCATTTTATTTGCGAAAGCTGCGGATCGATAGAGGACGTTTCGGACTGCAATATCAATGTTATAGAAAAAGAAATTCAGAAAAAGAAAGGGTTTTTGGTCAAAAGACACAGCCTGGAATTTTTTGGAATCTGTAAATCATGTCGACACTAAGCTACATTTTAATTTTTACCTTTATCGGTAGTATCGGAGCTCTTATTGGAGGGTTAGCGCTTCTGGCCAATAAATCTTTCGCGCAGAGAATTTCGCATTTTCTTGCCGCTTTTGCCGCAGGGACTCTTTTGGGGGCAGCATTTTTTGATTTGCTTCCGGAGGCTGCCCACGAGGCCGAAGAATTGGGAATAGACGTTTATTTGTGGGTTCTTACAGGCATCATAGTTTTCTTTTTAATGGAAAGGTTTATACATTGGTTTCACCATCACGAAAAACAGCATCAGCTGGAAGCAGAAGAAAAATCTACGATTCCTTTGATTGTTGCAGGAGACACGCTTCACAATTTCGTGGATGGTGTTGTAATTGCCGCGACATTTTTGGTTAGTGTTCCGCTTGGGATTGTAAGCACTTTCGCTGTTTTTGCGCACGAATTACCACAGGAAATCGGCGATTTCGGGCTTTTACTTCACAAGGGGCTTTCTCGAAAGAAAGTTATTTTAGTAAATATACTTAGCGCCGCCGCCGCTTTTTTGGGTGCTGTTCTAACTTACACGACAGGAGAAGTACTTGAAAGACAAGTACCTATCCTTTTGGCGATTACTTCGGGATTTTTTATCTATATTGCGACTTCGGATTTGATGCCCGAAATTAATATGGAGAAAAATAAAAAGTTCACTCTTATCAAAACCGGACTGCTTCTGGTGGGGATTTTAACAATTTACTTCGCGGTGTCTTTTCTGGAGCACGGACGTTGATTTATCTGTAATACATTTTGGCTTCAGAAGTGAAAGACAAGACTTTGGAACAAGGCGTAGACGGGAATGCTTCCATTTTTAACTTTCTTTTCTCGATCAATTGATAAAGTACACAAGCGTGTGTAGTTCCGCGTAATCTTACCCTGAGATTTTGGGCAAATGTTATACCTGTCCACATTTCTCCATCTGGAGTCTCAAAGTTGTATTCGTCTAGACCGTATTTGACTAGGCCGGATTCCATACTTACGTCTTTTGGGTCTATCTGTGGGCTGACGATTACCAGTTGTTTAAACAGGCCTCCATAATTACCGAAGGACGCAATATAGGTTGCGGGGTCCAAATGGTCGGGTATAATTGCGAGATGCGTTTGGGAATAGTTTTCAAGACTTATGCTTTTTGTTCCTTCGTACCCTTTGCTTCCTTCTAGGAACCAATTTCCAATTAGGCGTCCATCGATGTCGTAATCAATTTTGCCACTTCGAGGCTCGATAGTCCTAAGGTATTTCGAAAGCGCTTGATTTTTGAGCTTTTCAGTGTAGTAATCGAGCGGGTCAACAGTGTGGATTTTCCATCTTTCGGCCTCGTACTGTTTGGGGTCTAGAAATCCACTTAGTACTTTTTCTGTATCCCAGACTGCAAAGTCGAGTGTCTGACCGCCAATTCTTCCGATCAATTGGCCTTCTTTAACCGGAATATTAACGTCTCTCTTGTAAGATTTGTCATCAGGGTCACCGGTTACTTTCTGAATATCAGGAGAAAGACTTGTTACAAGATCGTAATAGTAAAACAATCTGCAACTCATAGAAAAAACCATGCGGTACTCGGTGTAATCTGGCTTTTTTCGTGGTTCAACCGCGACAAGCTTGGCGTCTGCCATCGCTCTTACTTCGTATGTATCACGGGGAGATCTAAAAATTGTGGGGGAGAAATATTGATGATCGATTGGTATAACGTGGTCTCCAATTACGGCACCGTAGGGGATGATCATTGAAAAATCATCGTAATTCATAGGAAGAGTGCCTAGTTTGGGTTTTTCCATCCCTTCGCAGTGGCCATTGCTTAGGCTTTTGCCTCTTTTCTCCGCTTCACTACCGCTAGGGATTAGGTCTTTAACTTTATCTACTACAGAATCTGTTTGGGTTTTATCTGAGGAACTTTTAAAGTGAATGAAGGCGAAAATACTTCCGCCGATAATGATGACTAAAGAGATGAGCAGTAAAACTCTTAGCACATATACAGTATATAAGAAGACTTACCTTTTTCGATTTGTAGCGGTGAATCGATTGATCGCTTACAGACTTCGACTCGCTTCGCTCGCTCAGTCGATAATTTCTCATGAGTAATCCCTGAGCGGAGTCGAAGGGCTTGACCAGGATCAGATTCTGGATTCGTTTCACTCCCCAGAATGACAAAACCTATGCCTCGACAAGTTTCTGTAGCTTATCCAGTGAAGTACCCCAACCTTCTTCCATTCCGCTCTTAAGCATCGCTTGGAATTGTTCTTCGTTTTCCGGTTTAGGATAACTAATGGTTAGTTTTGTCTTTCCTTCTCCCGCGTCTTCGAATGTAATAACCACATCCATTTCGTCAGGGAAATTAGCATCTTGACCCTCCGAAGCGGGTTTCACTTTGTTTCCCTCTTCATCCGAAAAGTAATCGGATGTGACTATTTTTTCGTTCGGAACAAGCTCTTTAATTACGCCCGCGCTATACATATCTCTGTCCCATTCCGAGCCTGCCGGTCCGTGCATTGCGTAGATGTTCTTTCCTCCGACTCTTAAATCGACCTTAATGCTTGGTGCCGTAAAACCTTCCGGTCCCCACCACTGTTTGATCATTTCAGGATCTGTCCATGCCTTCCAAACTGCTTCTCGTGGAGCGTCAAAAACACGCTCGATTACAATACCTTTTTCATCTGCCATTTTTCTTTACCCCGTTAGATACGTTCAAGTTATCTAATGGGGTTAAACCTCCTTTCTTTAGAGATTTTTCTTCCGCAAGAATTTTGTCTAACCGCCTAAAACGTTCTTCCCACATAGTCCCCATTCTCCTCGCCCACTCTTCCAGTTGCTTCAAAGAAGCCGGATTAATCTTGTAAATTCTCTGTTGAGCGCGTTTTTCCATTTCCACCAAATTGGCTTCGCGCAAAACTTTTAAATGTTGAGAAATTGCCGGGGGACTAGTATGGAATCTGTCGGAGATATCTGTTGCCGAAAGCTGACCATTTGCCGCCAGCATTTCTATAATATTGCGCCGTGTAGGCTCTGCAAGTGCTGTAAAAACATCCATGCAGAGATAATAAATGAAAGTCTTAATTAAGTCAAGACTTAATTAAGTAAGAATTTGGTAAGAGTTAGATGAAATTATTCTTTTTGGTCCCCTGAAGAGATATTGACCATCCAGTGGACGCCGAATTTGTCGGTTAATTGGTCGTAAGCATCGCCCCAAAATTGTTTTTCCAGCGGAAAGCCAGTATATCATAGGCAATCTAGATGTAAAGACGCCCACAGATGGGACGGTTGCGTTTTACGGAAGCACACGATAAACGGCAGTGTATCCATCCACACAAAGAATGAACTCCGACGAGCCTGATGTTGTAAATGCGCCACTCTCGACAAGCCTTGTAGCAACATTGTCAGGCATACAGCCATATAGGTTTCCAGACGTAGAAGAATGATTTATCTCCGCCGACGCACTGCCCGGGACAAGCACAGCGACGAATGCCAGGACTAATAAACCAACCGTACCTCTAGTTAATAACTTCATAATATAAATCACCCCCAATTCAATATAATTTTGAAGGTCAGAAAGGCAAATACTCTCATACGACACCTGCATTATAACCAATCGTAAATAGATCCCCACGACCTAAAGGCCGTGGTTCTCTCTTCCTCACTTCAAAATTCGCTTCATCTCTGGCATGAATGCCAGAGTTTCTTCGCTCAGAATAAACGTTAAGCCAATAACCAAAATTGCCACTAAAACGATTTTTTTAAACTTTCTTTGAGAGATTCGTTTTACAATTTGTTTTCCAACAAAAGAGCCTGCAAGGGCGATAATAAACAAAAAAGGAATATACCAATAATATTTGCTGCTCAAAAACCCTCCTGCGAGGTAAACGGGAATCCGTGTTATGTCGACTGCAAGAGCTATTGCGGCAGCAGTTGCGATATATTTTTCTTTGGGTAATCCAAAAGCTGTTAAAAAAGCCCCTCTCAAAGCCCCGCCGGTTCCGATTAATCCCGCCAGAAAACCCGAAAGCCCTCCTCCCAAAATTGAATTTGGCAGCGAGGACTTTACTTTTAAATCTTCTTTCCAAAAAGAAACACCTGCATAGACAATCAGAAATACTCCCAATATGCCTTTCAGTATATGTTGGGGGATAAAGGATACTAATAATGCTCCTAGAAGGGTTAGTACGATGCTGGGAATGCCGAAAATAAGTAAAATTCGTTTATCTAAGCCGTGTTTAAAAAAACTAATCCTGCCAATATTTCCAAAGACGTGCATAAGGGCAACAAGTACCAATGCAGTTTTAAAATCGAAAAAAAGTAAGGCGAGAGGAAGAAATATTGTGGAAGAACCAAATCCCGCAATAGTTCCAACAATTTCAGAAAAAAAAGCTGCCAGGAAAAATAAACTACTCACGGCCCGTGATATTTTGATTCTCGCTTCGCGAAACTAAAAGCTTCATCCGTCAGCTTGAAAGCCGAGGTTTCGCTTACTCGAAATAAAATTTCCATTTATTTTAGACTAGCACAAGTTCAAAACAGAAAGTTAATCGTTAAACTCGGGCACAAAAAATTGAAGCTAAAAATAGCCGGCCATCTCGTGGAAAACATGATACAGTTTAAATAATGGGAAAAGTCTTGCTCCTTGTCCTAGTTGGAATTGTAATATTTTTGATTGTTGCAACAATTCGCTCTCCCGAAAAAATATTGCCGACTTCAGAAATCAAACGACTCACTCGGTCATTTGATGCCTGTCCGGAACCATTTGTTTTTCAGTTGCCGGTAAATATCAACAAGGCCACCTCCATACTTTATCCCGGACAGGTCAGAGGCGAAGATTATAAAGCCCATGGCGGCTTTCGGTTCGATACTTTCCTCCCCAGCGAGATCACAGTTACTGCGCCTTATGATGCTCAGGTTATTGCCGGGGCCCGCTACCTGGCGGACACTGGCGAAATTCAATACACCTTTGACTTTGCCCACCCCTGTGGAATTCAATACCGTTTTGGACACCTGCTTACCCCCACACCCAAGTTTCAGGCAATTGCGGAGAAATTCCCTCTCCCCGAAGGGCTGGATTCCCGAACAACAAGTGTCGATCCTCCGATAGAGGTGAGGCGGGGGGAAGTAATAGCAACCGCGGTGGGACTTACCGGGGGTGGGCCTAGTGATTTAGGGGGTATTAACACCTTTGTAGATTGGGGCGTGTATGATTACCGACAAAAAACGAATCTTCAAAAGACCCCGCTTGGGCTGCAACACATGATTCTGATACTTACCAACATGCTGTCTGCTGGTTTGATTGGATTTCTAAGGAAGACAGGGGAAAAGTATTATCCTTGCCTTCATCCGATTCCCAAAGCGGCACAAAAAGCGATTATTGCAAATAATGCTCAGCCTCGTGGGCAAAGTTAGAACCTATTTCCGGAATTGATAGAGTCGGTAATGTCTTTAAAGTCGTAAACACGATCATCATTTAATGAAAAATATGTTTTATTCTCCAGAATCGGCAAGTTTGTGCCAAAGTAATAGTTCAAAATAGTTCTAAAAGTATTAAGCGGGCTTAAATTTGGACTCAATCCCATTTTTGCGTAATCGACAGGTTTTGAAGGATCCTCTTTATTGGGCAAATAAAGAGCATTTAAAATGGCGCTGTGGATGAAATATGATTCGGAATTTTCCGGCACCGATTCACCATTGTCATTGAAGTAGCTGAGCGGTAGATACGGTCCTTCATCAGATTGAAAAATTACTACAGCCGGTCTATTTTGGCGTGATTGGATCTCAGAAATCAAGGATTTCATAATGTTATTGGCGCATTGAACTTCATTCAGGTACCCGTCCTCGGGAATTTGTTGGGAAGACGTACTGAGGCTATAAGGATCACAGTCCGGAGAAAATACATACGGAGGGTGAGGAAGGAGGAAGTGTCCAAAAACAAACAGGGGTTGGGGTTGATCTTTTTGCCTGTTGATTCGATGTAATCTGTAATCCAGATTTAAACTTATTTTATTAAATCTTTCTGTGCCCGTAAAAAGCTGTTTATTCTCAATAACCCCTCTTACTGAATTAAGTAATGTTCTTTCATAAACATACAAGTGGAACTCGTCAAAATCCGCAAGTAAATTATAGTTTTCGTCGGCGATCCCCTTTTCCTGGAGAGGGTCCCACGAACTCCCATAGAGCACATATTTATACCCTTGGGATTTTAAAAACCTTGCCATTTGGTTGTCTTGTAAAAGTTGTCTGTAGACGTTGACTTGATCTCCTTGTTTGTCACCCAAGATAGGGGTCAAAAAATCAAGATAGGTTATATTCAAAGACGAACTCAAAGAAAGAAAAGTTTTGGGATAATTGGCGTAGCTTTCATGTCCAACCCAGAAACCATTAGATTGTAAAAACTCGATGTGGGACCTATTTTGAAAATCAAAATGTTTCTCTAAGACATCCTGTCTTCCGTAGCGATCAAAAATAAAGTAATATATATCGGGCTTGAGATCCGCTTCATTGGGAACAGTTATTTGGCCTAAATTTCCGGAAACATATTGATTAAGTTTTCTGCCATCTAACCATCTGTTTATTTCAAAAGGGACGATTTTAACCAAATTCAACGTAGCTATAGTTGTCGCGACCAGGAAAAGGAGCGTAATGGTTTTTTCTAGTGATTTACTCTTCAGGAGAAATCTGAAAATGGCAACCAAGACAATCGCGTATAGTCCAAATAGCAGTTTATTTAAGCTTATGGGGATAGCCGCAATTACTTTATTTTCCCCCAGAATTAACAAAATGTATCCAAAAGAGAAGAAAAGGATAACCCATATAGAAGTAAAAACGCTTGCTTTTTCTTTGTTTTTAAATATTGTGTAGGCAACGCATCCAGATAAAACTGTAAAGGCAAACGAATATAAAAGCGGAAGCACTATTCGTTCCGGGCCAATGAAATTTATATTATGGACATAAACGGCCAGAATAGGAATAATCGAAAAAAGAAAAGGAGGCAGCCAGATTACTTTGCTATTAATGTATTTTGAAAAGAGGGCAAATTTCTTCATCTTTTTCCTTCCATAAGATACAAAATACGAAGAGACTTTCCCCCAATTGTATTTCTCTTAACGATTCGAAAATATTTGGCAAATTCGCTCTCAAATGTTTTTTGATTATACCAAGGGAAAATATCTTTTCTGTTTTGAAGCAGGAGTTGAACTTTGTCGTCTTCTTTTGGAACAAATTCTATTATCAAACTCTTACAAATTTTTGCGAAATATGAAGCTATCGACCCAAAAGGGATGTTTTTACTAATACTTAGGTGATGAATTAGGGCCAAAGCCATTGTTAAATCGCTGGGACCTCTTGCAAGAAGCGACTTTCTTTCTTCATGCGCCCAGCCTAAAGCGGGTGTAGGATTAACCAGATCCAAAAGTAGAGGTAAAACATTCTTTTCCCCGTTTTTCTTTACTTGCATATAATTCTTATTAACCGCATCCAAGTCGTAATCAAAAGAAACAGTAAGAATTCCCAGATCTGATGCTATTCGACTAAACTCACCCGTATTTGCTCCGAGATCCCAAACATCTTTAGGCTTTTTTAAAAGCAAATATGATTTAACAATTTTCTTTTTATTAGTAAAAGCCGAATTGGAATAGTTCATAAAATTAGAGTATTCTCCCCATTCACTTAGACTGCCAGAATACCTTGTGTTTCCAATAAGACTCTCCAGATTATCAATAATCCCCAAAAGCATGGTTTTTGTCAAAAACTTGCCTCTTTGCTTTTTTATAGAAGAGTTCGCGCCATATTTTTTCTGATTTCGTGCGTGTAAGTGTATATGGGCAAGAATAGACAAATTTAAATAAGTGGACTTCGGTAAAAGCCGGCTCGTAAGATCTATAGGAATTCCGTCCAAGTATCTTTCCAAAAGTAGTTCCAACCTGGAGTCTACCTTACTCATGAGTAGTAAGGGACCAAGAAAGTGTTCACAAAACTGACGATAAGCAATCCACGGGGATCCCTCGTGATACCTCTCAAAAGAGAGCAGGTCTATCATGATTGGTTTTCCTTTTAAAAATTGGGTGTTATAGGCACTCGCATCTTTAAGAGATATATTGTAACTCAGGCAAAGCTTTTGAATCCTAAGCGTGCAAAGAGCAGCATCCTTTAGTTGTTCAAAGCACCATTCAAAAGGATACGAAATAAACGGGATTTTTTCGGATTTCAAAGTCGCGAAAATCTCACTGTTCTTGCCCTTAAAGTTAGGCACCTCCTTGAAGGGAATTAGAAGGCCTTCATTAATTAATTTTTTAAACAGGTTAGATTTCTTAAAGAAATTGTAATCGTCTTTAAAGCTAATATTTACTTGGCGGAAAACGGTGTTTCTGTGATAAAAAACAAAGCCACTTGGGTCACGAAATGAACTAGCTTCTTTTGTTAATATTCTTTCTTCCATTTAATGTATTCCGTTTTTGGAGTAGTTTCTTAACAAGCGATAATATTCTTTGCCAATTTACTTTTAGCAAGTAGAGGGCTCCGGCAAGAAAACCGATCATTAGTTGAGTAATGTAGCTGCCGGTTCCAGGGTCCAGGTAAGCGTGGACGGAATTTGGGAAAAGGAAAAAAAAGAGTAGTAAGCAAAAAAAAGCAATAAGCACCTCAGCAGTTTAGCAGATTACTTTTTCTCTCTGCAAGAAATTCGGATGGCTCCGCCTCGTGGAAAACATGATACAGTTTAAATAATGGGAAAAGTCTTGTCGTGGTTGGATCTCAAACATATGTTAAATTAAACACGATGTTTTTAATAAAGGATGATTTTTGGGAAACGAAAAAGACGAAAGAAAAAGGACTTGGCGTTTTTGCTAAAAAAGAAATCAAAGCAGGCACTATTATCGGTGACTATCTGGGAAAAGTAATTAAAACCGCAGAATACGACCTTGATCGTGATCAGAAGCACTTTTATTTAATGTACTTTTCGGACCAGGCTTCAATTTATCCAAATTTAAAAAAACCAGGCATTCATCTTTTGAACCATTCTTGCGAACCGAACTGTTGGATTTATATGTACCGCGGTCACACGTTGGTTTTTGCGCTAAGAAAAATTAAGCCTAGTGACGAATTAACAATTTCCTACATGCTGAGTCCGAAAGAGGAGTGTATTGCTTGTACACACGTGTGTAAGTGCAAAAGCAAGTTTTGTGTCGGTACGATGCACTCAACGAAAGTTAAATACGAAAAGTGGCAAAAATTCCAAGATAGCCAAAATAAGAAGACCAAAAAACCGAAAGTGGTCTTTGGTAAAAATTTGCCTAAACTTAGTTCTTATCCAGACGCAATTCCAAACAATCCCATTTTAATAGGGATTTGAAATGATGCACAAACTATAGCCGCTCTATGTTACGCGGCAAGTTTTACGTTTTTTGCGCTTGGGCCTTTTTCACCATCAACAACATCAAATTCGACAGTTGCTCCTTCTTGAAGTTCGTCAAATGTGACACCGCTCAAATCTGTAGAGTGAAAGAAAAGATCTTTTGATTCTCCTTCACGAGAAATAAATCCATAGCCTTTATCTGTTTTTGTTTTAATTGTTCCAGTCATAATTTTTAGGTAGTTTATCTATTAATCTACTTTGTCCTCCTTTCCTACATGGCATTATACAGTTTTAGGCAAAAGATTGATCAAGGAGTGAACATCTTGAGTATTTGGACACTAAAGCTCGAGGAAAAAGATGGGGGCGAGGGGTTTTTAATTGTTGAATTCATATATTGTCGTCGCTCACCAGGTGAAAATGTAAATGGGGAGTGTCTTGGTATTTGCCCAGATTATTCATTAATCTTAGGCCGTCTTTTTCGATATTCAAAGTAGTTGCAATTTTCTTTATCACTTCTACTATTTCCAAGATTAGATCTTTGTGTTCTTCTTTCAAGCTCAAGATGTCATGAATATGTTCTTTAGGGACAAGAATAATGTGGATCTTGTATTTTGGCCTTGTGTGATAAAAAGCCAGAACCTTTTCCGACTCATAAACTTTTTTAACTGGTGTCTTTCCAGAAATTGCTTCCTCGCAATAAAAATCAAAGTTTCCAACCTTAGCCATTATTCAGGATGTAGGGTTCGCTTCCTATGGTACTGATATTGTCACCCTCCGCGGGTAGGATACCATTTACCAGGGGTACTTTGCTTCGCAAAGTTGCCCGAACCTAAGTAGGTTCAATCCAAAACCGAAACAGAAAATTTGCTACCAATGTGGCAATAAATTTTCTGCTCGAGAACTGGATCTCTTACAGAGAAATTGTCTGGATCTCCCAGCTGGAATATCCAGAATTTACCAAGAAACACACTGATCAACTTCTTGCTTCACTCACAGTTTTATATGCCTTGATATAGTTTTCTACCATTTCCTCAATAGTAAACCTCTTTTTTACCTCTTCCCGACATGCTTTTCGCATAGCAAGAGACTTATTTTCAGACATCGAATAAATTCTTTCAACCGCTTCGATCAGTCCCTCGACGCCTGTTTTCTTAATAATCCAGTCTCCCCGAATGTCCTCATCTGAAGAGTTAACGATAAAACCGGTCACGCCATCTTTGATTATTTCAGGAATAGAGCCTTTTGCATATGCAACAACCGGTGTCCCGCAACTCATGGCTTCAATAAGAACAAGCCCAAATGATTCTTCGTACCCAACAGGAAAGAGAAATAATTTACTGGTTTGAAAATGCTCTACCAGTTGAAGTCTCTGCAAACCCATTTCAAGAGAAATTGGCACAGGACGATTAGCAACATTGATTTTATTAAGAACTGTTTTTTGTAACCACACCTGGTGTTCTTTTCTTTGAATTCCAAATAACTTTGCTTCATGTTTTACTCTATCTGCCACTTCAACAACAATATCTATACCTTTTTCAGGAATTGCCCTGCCAGCCCACATAATACTTTCTCCACCTGTTGAGTTAAATTGAAAAACTTTCGTGTCTATTCCGTGATAAATCGCTGTAAGATAGTTGAGACTTGGTAGGAGTTTCCGTTGCGCGTTGCTGGCAGAAATAAAGAATACATTTGGGCTTTGCTTATAGAGAGAAAAATATTTCCTTATATATTCAGCATCAAGGATATGGTGAATGGTAATCAGCATTGGCTTCTTGACGAATGGATAAAACGGTAAAGCAAGATCTCCATCTCCAATATTTATGTGGTACAGATCAAACTGATCCTGCATGGAAAAAGCTTTTGAAAGAAGAGTTAACTCATATAACACATTCTTTCCGCTCGCAAGAAGATCCTCATTTGCAGATGAAGGATTCTTGTCAATACTGATAGTTTTTACCGGTAACTCTGAGTTTCCCGAAGCAAAGGCAGTTATGGTAATGTTTTCTGATTGTGCATGCTTAACCAGCTGCGTTATCAAGCTATAATCAAAGATCGCAGTTCCATTGGCTGTTTCTTTCCTAATATTGAAATAATTTGAGCACACTATGGCAATCTTCATACTGGGATTATTCTAAACTGACCATTGTTTTTAAGAATTCTGCTGACCATCGGTAAATATTATGGTTTCTCACTGAACTTCGTAATTTCTTCATTCGCTTTGTCTGTTCAGATGAAGTCATTTTGAGCGCAGTATGGATTGTCTCAGACGTTTGCTCTCCGCTATATGGATTCACAATCAAAGCATCTTTAAATTCTTTTGAAGCGCCGGTGAACTGGCTTAAAATAAGAACACCTTTCTCGTCATTTCTGGCAGCGACAAATTCCTTAGCAACCAGGTTCATTCCATCATGAAGGGATGTTACCAGACACAAATCAGCGATCTTATAATACTGATTTAATTCTTCGTGAGTATGGAGTTTTTTGATAAGTACAATCGGCTTCCAGTTTTTAATTCTAAATTGTGAATTGACTCGGTCTACTTCTTTTTCTACTGCTTGAGCAAATTCCTGATATTTTTTTATTTTACTCTTTGAAGGCGGGGCAATCTGGATAAAGGTAAGTTCTTCTCGAAACGACGGATATTTTATAAAGAACAGTTCGATTCCTTTTATACGCTCAAGAATTCCTTTTGTATAATCTAATCGGTCAACGCTAATACCGATATATTTTGTATCAATGCCAAGGTTTTTCAGAAGCTTTTTACGTTCCTGTGTTTCTTCTTCAGTTACAGCTATCTCTTCATTATTATTAGAAAAAGCGATACCCACAGGAAATGGTTTGATAAGGGAAATGTGTTCGTTTCTGGTAACGGTAAATTGCTCAAAATCAATGAGGGACTCAAGCTCCCGTCCGACTGTTTCTATAAAGTTATTACAGTGCAGCTGCGTATGAAATCCGATAAGATCTGCCCCCAGCATTCCATCTAAAATTTCTTTTTTCTGGGGACAAATACTAAATGACTCCGCGCTTACCCATGGAATATGCCAGAAAAGACCGACTGTCGCATCAGGCCTTGCATCTTTGATCATTCGTGGTAGCAGCGCAAAATGAAAGTCTTGAATAAAAACAATTGGCTTTTTCAGGTGTTTTATCTCTGACAGTACAGTTTCTGCAAACTTAGCGTTTACTTTTTTATATTGTCCATAATCTTCCTGGCTAAAAATCGGCCGTGTATGCGCCATGAGGCACAGAGGATAGAGTGCTTCATTTGAAAAACCATAGTAATATCCTTTTTCTTCTTCGTCTGTAAGCCATACTCGTTTGAGCGTGTATTTTGGATCATTTGGTGGTACTTGAATAGTATCGCTTTTATCAACAACAAGTCTGTCCGCATCTCCGCTTCCGTGAGCAATCCATGTTCCACCGGTTGCCTGCATGACCGGTTCAATTGCTGTTACCAAACCACTTGCAGGAAGATAATAGTCAATCTTATTGCCATTTTTTGTATGGATGTACGGTTCTCGATTGGAAACAACAACAATTGTCCGGTCTTTGAGAATATCTTTTGTAAATTGTTTCAACCGTTCAGCAGTCCAAGGAGAATCAAGTTTTTCTAAACTTACTCGTGCCTCTTCACTTGCTGCGATTCGTGCCTCGAGAAGACTCCTCTGGATATTTGAAATTTCCTTTGTCAGCGGTTGGAATAATAAAGAATTTGCGAAAAATTTGTTTGTATTACTGTTTCCTGTTCTGGTAGATTTTAATGATTCTGCTAAATTTCTGATTGGTTTAAAGATGAGCCACCGTATTACGAGCAGGACAGCAACAGCAGTAAGAAAGATTTGAATAAAAAGTCGTACCAAATTATTTTGCCATATTTCTGTGAGTCTGCTGTCGATATACCCCGCATGCTGCACAATCATAAGCGCTCCAACGACGCTTTTTTCATCATGGAGAGGAATTGCTAAAAGATATGTTTTGTTATCATTAAAATCAACAAAGTCGCCATTTGCTTTATCTCCATCCATAGCGTCTGTTGCAATCTGCTGGGCCTCGTGTATTTCTTTTGGAAGACTGGAGGACACGGCAATGATATTTCCCTTATGATCATATACCGCGATGCCTCCGAACCGTTCTCTATTGGCAAATTTCTCTACAACAGCCTGAAGAGACTCGTCTGATTTACTGAGAAAATTAGGTTCAACTGTCTCGCGGAAACTTTCCGCAAGAAGGGTAGACCGATATTGTAAATCGGTGGTAAGTCTTTGCTCCTCATTACTTGCTTGATTAATAGTAAAGACAATAACAATTAGACTAACTGTTAAGGCAACTGCTAAAATTGCTGTAATTATCTGTTTCATGGGACTCTATTGTAATCAAGTTGATTCAGTTTTGCTCTGAAAGACAGGTTTTTACAAAGACAACGTCATAAACTAGATTAATTGATAGGACTTGTGAACCCCGTGTGTACCTCTGTGTGGCGATTGTAAGAGAGTTTTAACCTCAAGTGGCATATGCAGACCTTCTGTGGAGTTATGCAAGGAATTCGGAGAATTACTGACGATGAGTATGACAAATTCTATCAGTCCTTTATCGGGCTCAAAAACCGTTTGATATTATCCTCAATTATTCAGATAATCAACGCTGGCTC